>NJEL02000013.1:0-13512 GCA_002254825.2 Methanosarcinales archaeon ex4572_44
AAGAAACAGAACAGCCAGGTGTTCCAACCGTGACAGATAATCCAAACAACCTGCCAGAAAAACTTAGATCCATGGTCATGGAGATGGAAAAATGATAACATCTGGAACTAAATAACGATACAACATATTTTTCCATTTCCAAATTCAATTTGCATTTATAAAACCTCTTTGTCAATTATCAGTTTCCTAAATTTTAAAACTGCAGTTCTATTATATTAATCTTGCATAAGTTTCTTGGTTGATATAATTACCAACTTGGTAGGCATTGCATCTCATCGAGCCCTGATGTGGCCGACACAAGTAAAAAAGTCATTCACGATCGCCCACCCAACATCATCTCAAGGTACGATCTTCGAATCAGATCATCCTTTGAGAGGCCGAGTTGTTCCAGCAGCCCGATGGCTCGTCTGACACCATTTTCAACGCCGCTTTCATCACTGGAGGCGAGTTCAACCTCGACGAACGATCCAAGATTTCTAACCTCATCTACACAGATGGTGAGTTCTTCGATGAGGTAGATATGCCGATGTTTCACAACTTCTCCAACTGGAAGAAAACCGAGAGACTTCAAGATGGCATCCATCTCTTCAAATGAGGAGATAGCACACTCTATCTCCAGACGCGACTTTGATATACTGTCGATCTTCTTCCCTTTGTATGTGAGCAGAACGAGGTTGTTCACTCGTCGAAGCCTCAGTGCTTCATCGCTCACCCTGAAATCGCGTAGATCTGGATTATTATAATATACATCCACGTGCTCTTCGGCGTGGGAGAACTTCGCTCCAAATCTTCCCAGCAGATCCTTAAAACGCTTCACATTCTCTACACAAGCCTTGACCTCAACCTCGATCATGGACAACTACACACTGCCTGAACACCCTTCAAGTTTTCAACGCCTTAAAGTCTTAACTCTTCAACCAACGTTATACTTAAAGTTGCACTTGCACATCAAGTCATTTGGTCAGGGCGTTTCCCTCACAAGATCTATCATGTGATCTTTCCGTACTTTGAACCCCCATTTTTGTAAAAGCATGGTGGCTTCTCCTCTCCCGTGTATTAGGAGTTCAATCAAGTCGTCTGGTTCGTCCATATCGCAGCTGAGATAGAATGAATCGTATGTGTGGGTGGTCAGGTTCTTCTCTTTTGCCTTTGCTTGGTGGTCGAGAAAGCTTGTTCCATAATAGTCCACCTCAAACGTTGCCGGGTTTTTGATATAGAGCACATTCGTTCCTCCGTGCCTGCCCGGCGCAATCACGATCTCCTCTGGTCTTTCACTTATGTATCGCACGTGTTCTTCGCCCAGGAGCGGCACGTCTGACATCACTATAAGTATGCTTGGTGGTGGCGCGCGGTGTTTTGCGGTTTTTGAGAGGTACTCGTTCAGTGACTCGTTCAATTCGTAATCGGAGTAGATCTGGTTCACGTCAAGGTCAAAGGGTTCCATGCTTGTTGAGAGCAGATCAACCTCCACTCCACTTCGTCTCAACGTGCCAACGATGTCAGAGAGCATGGCACGGGTCAAGTCTTCCCGCTCACTTGCACTCAAGACCGATGAAAGCCGTGTCTTGCAGTTATTTATCTTGAGTGGTATAACCGCTCTCATCATATCTCCTTTCTAGTCTTTTGGCAGAGCAATGCAGTATTATTACACCTAAATAAATGTATTGTTTTCTCACCCGTGAGATTTGCTTCAAGCCTGGTGCGCACACTCCAGTATTCTTCTGGATCGATGCGAAACCTGAGCACAACTCCCCTGGCACTGCATTCCCTGAGTGCTCGTCGTATACTATTAAATTCAAAGTCTGTCGTTGAGATCACCCGATAGCAAGCTTTCAAAAACGGGGTCTGTGATTGCGTCTCTGAGGTTATCAGTCTGCGCCCGTTGGGTTCGCACTGGTAGAGTGCTGCGTCTTCTGGCAGATATTTGAACAGTTCTGGCAGCAGTTCTGCGCGCACCACGGATGGTTCAGGCTCGAAGATGAAACCTCGCCGCGGCACTCCAACATTTTCTGGAATCCCTGGCGTCTCTACACTGCCTGATTCAAGTCGTGCGCCCATTGGCAGCACGATTGCGGAGCGCTCACAGAGTTTAAGCCGCCCAAGGTAGACTGTGAACCGATTAATCTCGCCCTCAAGCGAGAGGTATTCACGCTCGCAATCGAAGAATACTTTCTCAGGGTCGATCATGGGTGGAAGGTGGAATGCCATCCTGTCTGTGATATGCTGGTACTTTTCGATCACTTCGAGGGTAGGGGGCTTAAGGTCTTCAAGCCGTCGCTCCCCCACGTCAAAACGTCGGGCAGGATCAGAGAAGATCACGTCAACATCTGATAACCGTTCGATCACCTCGGAGGAGAGCGCATCACCATGGATAAACTCGATGTTCGAGATGCCATAGATACGCGCATTATACTTGGCATAAGCGAGCCTCTTCGAGTCGATATCGACTGCATACACCTTTTCAGAGTGTTTTGCAAAGAATATTGCCTGAATACCTATTCCACAGCCAAGATCTGCAATCACATCTGTTTTAAGTCGGTTTGCCACGTATTCTGCAACGATTTCTGGCGTTGCGAGCCTGATGCTCGTGGGATCGGAGCGAACAGGTTTTGTGAACTTCACGGTATACTTGTCGCGGGTCATCTGATCAAAAGCCCCATACTTCTTTCATTGATGGTCACTTCCATGTGACTTGCACGTCATCTGGCCTGAAGCCTGGTTTTACGGCTGACTCTTCGATCGCTGTGACGTCGCCAGCTTTGAGTTGAAGGTTTCCGAGATGTGCTATCATTGCAGCATTATCTCCGAGAAAACGGTTTTCGGGCACGTAAAAATCGATTCCTCGTCCATCGCACATGATTTCAAGCATTTTCTGGAGACGTCTGTTAGCACCGACACCTCCTCCGAGCAGGACTTCATCCTTGCCTGTATGGGCGACTGCACGCTCTGTAACCTCAACAAGCATTGCAAAGGCGGTCTCTTGAAACGAATGGCACAGATCCGAGAGATTTGCACCTTTTTCGTGTGCCTCTGTTGCGGCGGTGGTGAGCCCTGTGAATGAAAAATCCATACCCTTAACAGTGTATGGCAACTCAATGTATCCTTCCGCGCCACTCGCAAGCTCTTCTATCCGTGGTCCTCCAGGGTGTGCGAGTCCTATGCTTCGCGCAAACTTGTCAAAAGCATTCCCAACCCCAATATCCAGTGTCTCGCCGAGAATACGATATTTTCCGGCAGATAAGCGTCCATCTTCTCCACAAGCACACAATCGTCGTCCACCACAGCGGCACCAAGGTTCCACGCAGTTCCTTCAATCCCAAGCACGAACGCCATAGTAGTCCCTGTAACCCTGTTATCGTAGAATAAGATTTAGGTTTATGTTGGGTCGTGCGCTGGTGAGGATCAACTATTTTTTCATTGTGTATAAAGTATGCATTAATAAACACCTCATCAATAATAATATCCTCAAACACATCAGCAAAACCACTGAACATCCACATAACACGATCAGAAAATAAGGTATGTCAAAGTGTGCACAATCAGACCACAAACAACTTCTCTCTCGTGTGTTAGATAATTCGATATTCGATAACAGTCAATAAGTGATTTATCAAAATCATCTATAACGGTATTACAATGGTATTACAGCTTTGAACCACAATATTTACAGAAATTTGCATCACTATCATGACCTGCAGCGCTGCATTGGGGGCATTCTCTTATATCGTCTTTTTTCTCGGCTTTTGAAATCTCAACTGTCACTATCCCTGTTGGTACTGCTATTATCCCATATCCAATTATCATTATCACTGAGGCTACTGTTCGACCAATATTTGTTGTTGGGACGATATCACCGTAGCCTACAGTTGTTAAGGTTATGATGGCCCAATAGATACTTTGGGGTATGCTTGTGAATCCATGAGTCCCTGCCTCAACAACGTACATCATGGATCCCAATATTATTACCAAATTCAGAACTGCGAATAGAAATACAATGATCTTCCTGCTGCTTGCTTTAAGTGCCCTGATCAATAGATCTGCTTCATTAAGGTATTTAACCAACTTCAATATCCTGAAAATTCGAAGGAGACGAAGAGATCGGATTACAATTAAAAACTGACTACCTGGCAATAATAAACTGATATATGTGGGGAGGATTGCCAGAAGATCTATCACTCCAAAGAAACTGGTGGCATATTGAGTAACACGCCCAACACTGATCAAACGTAAAAAATATTCTATTGTGAAGAGGATGGTAAAGAACCATTCCAACGAATGAAGCAGTTCTCCATGAGACTTATTTATCGAACTTACACTGTCAAGCATTACTACAAAGACACTCGAAAAAATGGTGAGGATTAATAGTATATCAAAATATTTTCCTGCTGGAGTTTCAGTTTCAAAAATTATTTTACCCATGGTATATCGCAAGTTTTTGTTGGACTCTGGAACTTCTCGGTCCAATGAATCGACCATGCTGAAGTCTATTGTCTATTAGTATTTAAAGTACTATTAATTTGATTACTACACCTCTTATCTTTTTGCTTTTTGTAGCCAGCGTATTAACTTTCATCCCAACCGTGACAAGATTGGGGTGATCGGATAAAATAATTTTTAAGTTCGATGTGCAACGTTTGGTCAAGTGATATTTCAGATCATGAAGTGTTATAAAGTTTTATTAAGGCTTAAAAAGTTTTATATATTTAAATGATGAAAGTATGCTTACATTTATAATCAGTTGTTGTGTCGATTGCACAGCACATGGGTGTTATGCACGTAAACAACCAACGAAGGTGAGAAATATGAAAGAAGGTGAAGAGAAAGTACAGAAAATGGTGCCGCTATTGGTTGCAGCCATCCTGTTCACAAGCCTCTTTGCAGGCATGGCAACAGCAGAACCACAAAAACCGATAAAAAAGATACAAAAAGAATATCAGTTAGCTGCGGAAAAATACCAAGAAGCAAAACAGATCTATCAAAATGCAAGAATATGCCAGAATGAAGCAGTCCAGAACTACCGCGAGATCAGAGCAACAGAAAAAGATGCACAGGTGCTGCTTGATGCAGCGAATAGATATGTGCAGAACACCATCGATTCGATGATTGCACACCTCGAAGTGCTGAAAGAGAATTCAGAGCAGGACGGATATGCACCCGATCAAACAGTTGAGCGAATAGAAACACATATCGCTCGCCTCGAAGAGATAAAAGAGGATGCTAACGGTGCAGATACAATGAAAGGGCTTCAAAACACTGTCAAAAATCTCCGCCATGAATGGCGTACGATGAAGAACGAAGCCAAGTATTTCACCTCGCATAGAGCAATCAGGCACATCGAAATCTTCCTCGCAAAAACAGACAACATATCAGAAAGGATCGAAACAGCAATCGGAGAACTTGAAGACGCTGGAGTAGACACCACAGGTCTCAGAGAAAAACTTGACAGATTTAACGACGAGATAGCCGCTGCAGAGGAAGCCTACGATAAGGCAAAGGAGATCTATGAAACGAGAAGTGGTTTTGATTCGAGTGGACAGATAACAGACGCTGCGACATCAGAGACTTCGCTCCAAGAGATGAACAGCCACCTGCGCGAAGCAAACCTACACGTGCGAGAGGCAAGTCGCATACTGAAAGAGATATCCAACGAGATCAGAGGATACCGTGACGTGATATTCTTAAACGGAACAGGCACACTTCACGCCGAGGGTGACGGCCGTGCAGGAATCTTCGGAGACGTCGAAATCGAAGTTAGTGCAGAGAACGCCACAATCTTCGTCTCTTCAAATGCAGACGTTACAACCGACGGAGAAGGCACAGAGGTAGAACTAGAACTTGCAAGACACAACTTCTTTGAAGCATGGCCAACACAGAACTCATACCAATTCTTTGACGCCTTGCCATCAAAATGGATAAAATATGAAGGATCAGGCCTCGCCACGGTGGAGGGAGAAGAGATCTGCTTCTTGGTGAGCGGTAACGGCATCGTACTCGATGCAACAGGCACTGGAAAAGCGCTTCTTCGCGGACACGGCACCTACTACACAGACAAGGATGATGGCACAACACACCCATGGACAACACCAGTCGGGGGGATAAGAACAACATCCGATGTGACAGTGACCGCCACTGAAACACCCAGCGAAGAAGAAGCTACTGAAGAAGAAAACGGAGAATAAACAGGAGATGAATAGAATGAACAAGACATTATTAGCCCTACCAGTATTGATACTCGCACTATCCGCAGTATCAGGATGCACCGCACCACCAACAGAAGATACACCAAGCCATACAACCACAACAACTACCACTGACGAAGCAAGCGAAACGGAAACAACAGGTGAAACAAGCCTCTTTAACGAGAGCCAACTCGAAGAACTCGAAGCAGAGCTTGCCGCACTCGAAGCAGAACTTGACAACCTGCAAGAAACAGACGAATTGAACATAACTGATGTGTAAGTACTGTCGAAAACTATGGATTCACCCACACCAACCCATCCACCTTTCCTACACCTCTCCTACTGGTATGTGTGGGTGCTTCCATTATTTTATTAAAATAAGCTTTCTTTTTTGAGTCCAGCAGCTTTTTCTGCAATATTCCGAACTTCACCCTCATAATCCTCTCGCATGGCGCAGATCAACGCTCTGAACGCCCTGCTCCCACCCAGCTTTCCGAGCGCAATCGCTGCATACACACGAACAGACTTACTCGGATCTGTCTCGAGTGTCTGTACCAAGATGTCTACAACTCCGCGCTCTCCAATGTTTCCGAGTGCTATTACAGAGTACTCTCGTACAAGTGGATCTTCTTCATTGAGCAGGAGTGATACGAGTTTTTTTATTGCCCTCTCCTCATGCAACGCTCCAAGAGCAAAAGCAATGTGGCTTTTTACTTCCCGATCTTCTTCAAGATCGAGTTGCCCGAGCAACGTATCAGAAGCTTTTTCGCTTCGACTCTGGCCAAGTTTGAGAGCCGCGTAATTGCGCATACTCGCATCCTCATGGGTGCACAGAATATACATGAGGTCATCAATATCCTCATCAGCATCGCGATGCTGCAAGAAGAGGACACAACCCGACGGTCTGGGACAACTATCCGTGCAGACACCAAGCCTCAGGTAATGACGACACACCATAACACAATATGCTTTGTAAAATCCCGTATAAAAAACCTTCCAGCCCGGAAGTATCCACATGTGAAGTACGGGGCGAAGTCGAGCATTCGGGCGAACGTAGTGAGCTAAAGCTCGTGTTATTTGAAGCTGGAACCACAACATTTATCTTCCCACCCACTCCCCAGTATCATCATAATTCAACGATCTGGGAAATCCACATGCATTCCAGATAGAATCAAAGCAAGGCCTTAAAATATCCCCTGCAATAACGTCATAACTTTCTAAGGGTTGCAATTATAGCTAACCGACTATATATAAAGTCGTTGTGAGGCTGTTCTGTTGGTATCATGTTCTGTTGGTATCAAATGGGTGCAAACTTTATCTTGTGCATAAAGTATAATTGTGTGGGAATGCATTGGATTGGTTGGTATGAAGTTGAGTTTCGAACAATGGCAGCCTATCTATCGAGAGATAGTTCAGGATATGGGTTTTGATGAGCGCGAGGATGAGCGTGCAGCTCGATTGCTCTCTGAGTTGATACTGGAGCATGAAAACGTCGTTCGGCTGGAAGTGCTTCGTAGGTTGATTGAAGGCGGGGTGGTTCTGGTCTGTGGCAATGCTCCAACTCTCGCGCGAGATCTTGGTAGAGTCAAGTCTGAGGATTACGATGTTCTTATTGCTGCTGATGGTGCTACAGAGGTACTTCTCAAGGCGGATGTGCTTCCGAGTATTATTGTAACGGATCTTGACGCTGAAAATATCGAGGCTGAGGTGGACGCGAGTAGGGAGGGGGCGGTGGTTTTGGTTCACGCGCATGGGGATAATATTCCTGTCGTGAGAGGTGTTGTGCCGAGGCTTGATAATCTCATAGGCACTACACAGGCGAAGCCTCTTCCGAATGTTCACAACTTTGGTGGATTCACTGATGGAGACAGAGCTGTTTTTCTTGCGGACTATTTCGATGCTAAAGATATTGAACTCATCGGCTTTGATTTTAAGGATCCAAACGTGAGTGATCTGAAGAAGAAGAAGCTTGTCTGGGCAGAGAGGCTCATTGAAATGGTCTTCAACGAACGATCCCGACACAAGCTTTAATAGGTATTAGGAGTTTTTTGGGTCATATCGTGTTACAGGGTTTGCACCTTGTTTGGATGTAACCTGTGTCGGTTGAAGTGTTAATCTACTGTTTTAAAATGGTCTTAAAAGGTGAACAAGATATGTCAAAGTCTTTTTATGGATATATCAGGGATGCGTGGAAGCAGCCTGGTGACTCGTATGTTGATAAGCTCTCGTGGAGTCGTCTGCAGGCGTGGAGGCGTGAGCCTGTTGTTGTGAGGATTGAGCGTCCTACGCGTTTGGATCGTGCTCGGAGTCTTGGTTATCGGGCTAAACAGGGTATTATTGTTGTTCGTGTCTCTGTGCGGCGTGGTGGTCGGAGAAAGTCACGTTGGAAGCGTGGGAGGCGTACCAAGCACATGGGAGTTCATAAGATCACACCTGGAAAGAGCCTTCAGAGAATAAGCGAGGAGCGAGCGGCGCGGAAGTATCCGAACATGGAGGTTTTGAATTCATACTGGGTTGGCGAGGATGGCAAGCGGCGGTGGTTCGAGGTGATACTTGTCGATCCCCACCACACGCGAATCAAGAGTGACCAGAGGCTCAACTGGCTTTCTCATGGTTCCAGTGTGAGGCGTGTTTATCGTGGCAAGACCAGCGCTGGACGAAAGGGTCGTGGTATGCGTACACGTGGGCGTGGTACTGAGAAGACGAGGCCGAGCATCAGGTCGAAGGGTGATCGTGGTAAGTAGTCGTTTCTCAGATTTGTGATGTTTCACTACGTGGTTCTGCATGCGATTGTGCATTCGACAGAGGATGTGAAGAGAGTGACTTCTGCCCTCAGATTCCTTCTGCCGATGGATGATGGTTATGTGGTTGAGGAGTCGCAAGTGGAGGGTCATTATGGAAATGAAATAGCGCTGCTTGAGGCGAAGGTCACGAATAAACGGGATGTGAAGCGCTTTGTTGATCTCTTGTGTGATCGACTTCTCCCCGGTGATCTGTCGCGGCTCAGGTCTGAGCTGGTTGATCGCGTGGATGATGAGTGTATGCTTCACATCCGTTTTGATAAACAGGAGGCGTTCATGGGCAGATTGGCACTTGCAAAGGGGCAAGATGTGATCTCGGCACGTTTGAAGATCAAGGCATACCCTGCGTCAAAAGAAAATGCATTAAGTATTGTCTCAGATCTCTTCTAAGAGGCCAGAGGGCTTGGTATGTCTCTCTTCACATCAAATTCGTTCTACGAGCTATGTATGAAGCCTGAATCTCGTGAAGATCTCCACCAGATGGCAGGTGTTGCAAGAAGATATAGGTATGCTGGCGTGGCGGTCCCGATCGATATGGGCGTTGGCGACCTGGATGATCTGCCAACCGGGTTTTCGATCATTCAGAGTGTTGAACTGGTTGTGAAGAATGCTTCCAGGGTCAGCGGGACGGTTAAGCAGTGGTGGGAAAAGTCAGACTGTCTCATTCTCCGAGGCGGGAGTGAGAGCCTGAATCGGGTTGGTGTTGAGAGCCAGCTGGTGGACGTTCTCTCATCACCCGGGAGGATCAACCACGTCCTTGCAAAGCTTGCATCCGAGAATGGTGTTGCGATCGAGTTTAATCTGGGGGCAATAATCCACACACGCGGACAGAAGCGCAGCGAGACACTCGCACTCTACCGAAACAATTTGAAACTTCTGCGAAAGTACCGTGCACCATTCATTCTCACAACAACTCCACGAACCTCCTACGACCTCCGTGCCCCGAGGGAGATGGCTGCCCTCTCAATGCTCTTTGGCATGACCCGGGAAGAGACCGTGCATGGACTAAGTACTGTCCCATCACAGATACTGGAGAAGCACGACCCCAACTTTATAGCAGACGGCGTGAGGCTTGTATGAAGATATTGCCACCAACGTTACGAGAGAAGAAACGATACCTCACAGTGGAAATCATGAAAGATGGCAGGATTAACCGCGATAGGTTCCTGAGAGCGCTCCAAGACTCAATAAAGGACCTCTTTGGAGACGTTGGTCTGAGCGAAACAGGTTTACGCCTCCTCCACTTCGACGGCACTCGTGCAGTTGTACGATGCACTCCGAAGATGGTGTGGGCGGTTCGTGCAGGAATTGCTACAATCACACAGATCGACGGCGTGAAAGTTTCTGTGCGGGTGATCGGGATTGGTGGAACGGTCCGATCTGTTATGGAAAAATACGTAGAGACTGGATCTGAAAATATGAGCTTACAATTGCTGAAGTGATTTTTCATGAAGGTATCACTTCCAAGTCCTCTCTGCAGGATGTCTGTATTTTTGTAGTCATCTTGCCCAGATATTACTTCGATGACAGGACAAATCTTTTCCTGAAAGTAGTTTGTTGGGCAAGCTCTATGGTCTCCAAAAACTCTTTTTACCTTCAAATTGTTATTGTCTCTGGTGAGGACTCAATGGATGACAATAAGCAGAATGAGTTGGATGAGTTGAAGGAGAAGCTGCGCAAGAAATTCCTGGTGGAGGATGATGACCTCCAGGGTTTTGGCGGTGTTGCGTCGGGAGACGGGATTTCTGGTGGTGGATAGTCTTTTTTGTCTGCTGTGAAGGCCCTGTTGTGTGCTGCAGAGGATCTTCGGTATCTCTTGGAACGTGGGTATCCTCGGAAGAGTGCTGTCAGGTTTGTCTGTGATCATTATCGAATCGGTGGAGACTGGCGAGCGGTGTTATCACGGGTTGTCTTTGATTCAGGGACTGTTCGGAGGCGAATTTTGAAAACGGTGGGATGTGATGGCATTTGGAGTAGGCGTGTGGGTGTGGATGGTTTCAATGTGTTGATAGGCGTGGAAGCTGGGTTGATTGGCGAATCGGTCTTCAGATGCGATGATGGCTTTGTTAGGGATGTGCGTGGAGTTTTTAGAAGTTACAAGGTTACTGAGACGTCATGGCGAGCACTTGACGAGATAGTATCGTTTCTTGCAGACCAGAACCCCGCGTGGGTGGAAGTCCTCTTCGATGTGCAGATCGGCAAGAGTGGTGAGCTCTCGGCAGGGTGCCGGGAGAGGCTGGAGTCGCACGGGATTGAGGGCCACTGCAGGACTTCGAGATCTGTTGATTTTGAGCTTAAGCACTTCGATGGCGTGGTTGCAACATCGGACGGGATAATTATAGATGAAGCCATCTCTGCACTGAATATTATTCAGTGTGTTTATAATCGAATTGGCGTAGAAGCTGTGAAGATCGAGGAGATAAAGTGAAGATAGGTATTGTTGTTACCGATCCCGCGGATTGGACGGCAGAACGGTTCATACACGGCTTAAGACTCGTTGGTGTTGAGCCAATCACAATCGAACTCGGCAAAGCAGTCTCCAATGTAAGCGAGATCACCTGTGAAGGTTTTTCTCTCTTTGATCTGGATGGTTTACTGGTTCGAGATGTTGGCGGTGGCGGGCTTGAGTCAAGCGTCTTCCGATTCGATCTTCTGGTCGAGCTGGAATGCTCAGGAATCCAAGTGGTCAATCCATCCCACGCAATCCAACTTGCAGCAAACAAACACCTCTCATACTGGAAGCTTAAAAGATCAAAACTTCCACTTCCTCTGACGTGCGTGACCTCAGAGATTAAAGAAGCGATCTCGTTTGTGGAAAACCTTGGCTCAGCAGTGGCAAAACCGATCTTTGGATACAAAGGATTGGACGTAGAGCTGATCGATGCAAAGAGACTTCACCGTGTCAGTACGATCATACGCGAGCGCGGTGTCATTTACCTACAGGAATTCATCCCCCACGCTGGGAGAGACGTGAGGGCATTTGTTGTGGGCAATGAAGTGATCGGTGCCATCTACCGCATTGCACCCGAAAATGAGTGGATCAGTAACCTCAGCCAGGGCGGGACACCACAGCCATGCAGCCTCACTGGGGTGCAGAAAGATCTTGCAATACGAGCTGCCAGGGCACTTGGTGCTGCTTATGCAGGTGTTGATCTGATCGGAGACGAGAACGAGACCTTTGTGCTTGAGGTGAATGGGACGCCTTCTGGATACGGTCTCTTTGCTGCATGCAGAGTGGACGTGACAAGAGCAATCATTGATCTTCTGATGAACAGAGTTAGAGGGTGACACGATGGATCGTTTGGGCACAGATAAGAAAAAAAGAGATGTGACAAGATTAAACCTTTGAATATGTCTGTGTTGGCTGGTGTTGTGTTAGTATTCTGGCTCCATTCCTTTGAGTAGGTCGCTTGCTTCTTCTTTTTGGCTTGCTGTTTTTTCTTTTTGTTCTTTTTCTTTGTTGATGGCGTCGATTGCTGCGCGGTAGAATTTGTCGAGTTCTTCTGATGTTGAGAGTGATAGGACGGTTAGGACTTGGGGTTGTTCTTTGTTTCGTATGAGTACGCCTTTGAAGACGTGTCCCACTTCGCTTGAGAGTGTTTCAACTTCGTCTGTGATTTCGTTTATGTCAAGGTATTTTTTGTCGCCTTGTATGATTATCATTGCTCGCACTGCTTCTTTGTAGGGTAGCATTGAGAATAAGAGTCCTCGTGGTGACATGCTATGTTTGATCACATCTTTTATGCTCTGGTCTCTTTCTCCTTTTGCAAATCCGAAGGTTGCGAGTCTGGCTCCGCTTGCCATTAGGGTGTTGAAGTCTCCGAGGTCTGTTACCATCATCATCTCGCTGTCGAGTGCTCGCATGAGGAAGAGGAACCGTTCTGCAACCATGCGGTTTATGCCGTCGTATGCGGTTTTTATGTCTTTTCCTGTTTGTTTCAGGAATTGGTTGTCGACGAGTATGATTCCGTTGACGCTTGTTTCTCTCATTTCTTGTAGGCAGAAGGCTGCATTTTGCATGTACAGGGTGCCTTCTTCTCTGAATGGCAGGACGATGATTGCGTATATTGGGAAGCTGTATCTTTCTTTCAGTTCTTTTATCAGTGAGGGTGTGAATGATGAGCCTGTTCCGCCGCTTGCTGATGTGATAACGAATGCCACGTCGAAGTTTCCACGTTCTTCGATTGTGCGTAGTAACATGTCTCTGTTTTCGGTAAAACATTGTTTGCCGATGTTTCTGTTTGCTCCGACGCCGTGGAGGTATGGTATGTGCACTCTGTCTTTTGCCCTGGTGTGTTTCATCTCTTTCAGATCGTTTAATGCTGTGTTGATGGCTATGGTTTGTACATTGCTCGCATATTGTTGTTGTGAGTAGTATTTTGAGAATCTGCCGCCGCCGAGTGATAGATGGTTCACGGCGTCAAGGATCCTGTTTCCACATTGACCCACGCCGAGTAGTAGTATATTCAACATCGCTTTTAATCCTCTTAGAATGAATATTCTCTATGCCGTTTAATCACGAGTATCAGTAT
>NJEL02000013.1:13519-20643 GCA_002254825.2 Methanosarcinales archaeon ex4572_44
ATACTTCGTGTAGTCCACATCTTCCTCTGTTACAGAGATCACTGGAGAGGTTGTGCTCGTCTCACCATCACTGTACACAGTTCTCGGAGTGAGGGTGTAATTGCCAACTTCCGCCGCTCTGATCACTGCGTTCAGTTCTCGTGAATCGCCCGGCTTGATCTCATGGTACTTGTCTTCAAGTGCGCCTCCCACAAGCTCCAACCCTGCTGGAAGTCTGTTTATCAGGTCTATGTCGTTTGCAGGAGCATCACCAACATTTTTTATGATAATGGTCGCGGTGATCTCCTCGTCTATCAATACATTGCTTTTATCAAACTGGATTGTGGTTGTCAGATTTGATAGCTTCACCTCGGGTGCGAGCACTGTGATAGATACCGTGTCAGACTCCGCGGTGTATTTTTCACCAGACTCGCTCTCATACTTCACAGTCGTCTTCGGGATGTTGAATGTGCCAGATTTGACCGCCTGCACGAGGTAAGTGTCAGAATCGCTCTCTCCAGCAGGAAGCGGGTCTTTGATCTTGGGCTCCAATTCTTCCCCCATAGGTATAAGTGCTGTGCTTGGGATCTCATCTATATCGATATCACTCGCAGAGCCATTTCCAACATTTTTTATTGTTATCTTCACCTGAATGATCTCATCCACTTTCACCCTCGTTTTGTCAACTGTTTTTGTTATCACAAACTTCGGCACTTTAGCGTCTTCTGCAGTTACTATCTGCCAGTCCCAATTTGAGGGAAAAGTGAGATTCACGATGGCACGGTTAGCAGTAACCGCTCTTATCTCTCTAATAGATATTATTTGTTCGTCTTTGCTTGGGTAGTACTGGGACTCATCCTGATACCCTTTAAGCTCTTTTGGTTCGTGGAAACAATTTTCGCAACTGAAGTTAAACCATGCAAATCCCATCACATCATCAGTGCGGACAAGTGTTACTTTATAATAGCCATTCTCGAAGTATACACTATCACCAATGTTGAGTGGAAACTCCCTACGCGTCCTATCCTCTGCAAGAGCCGCTGGAGTCAAGAGTAAAAAGAAGGTTAATAACACAAGAATCGCGTGCTTTTTCATTGGATATGTCACCTATCGTACCTGTTTTAACAGCCTATAATCTGATATAAAGCTTATGAAATAGGGATGACGAATCCACACATCATTCCCTACCAACATTATCGTGGCACCATGGTCGGTGGTGGTTCATTCTTGCCCACCACTCTATCGAGTGCGTAATCATAGCGTTTCCATAGCTCTGGGTGTGACTCTCTTGAACCAGAGTGCACCAGCGCGTTGCAACGCTCGGTGGCCCAAGCTCGTCGAATGTTTCCCAGAAGCGATTTCCCGCGCTTGTTGAGACGAGGTTCAGGTTGTACGCCCTGGTCACCTCTTCCACGTTTCTCACCGTCTCTGGAAATTCGAGTCCTGTGTCCACGAATAGGACATCGAAGTCGGTGTCTGTCAGCGTGTCCTGCACGAGCATGAGTGTTGCAAGGCTATCCTTTCCGCCTGAATATGAGACTGTTATCGGGCGGTTCACGCTTGACGCAACGTTTTTGATGAACTCTCGAGCGCGTCCGATGTATCGATCAAGAACGTCTCTGTTGGCTGCAACGGCATCATTCCACTCATGTTCAGCATCTGGCAGGTCCTCTCGTGGCGTGCCATGCCACCTGGTCTTAACAGCCATGCCATGGGTTGCAGTGATCATTTCGTCTCCGTTCATCCGTGCACGCCCACAAGCGACAACCGACCCGTTGGGTGTTAGCACCACCACTTCGGAATCAACCCTGATCTCTCTATCTGCATCGATCACGCCTGGTGCAAGTACGCTCGCACCCTTCTCTATGAATCCCGCAGCACCCTGATCAATTATGACCCATCCTTTTTTACTGGAGAGATCTGTGTGTTCGTTGAAGATCCTTGCTGCCCCTTCGAGTCGTGGCAGAAATTTCCAGCATGTCCCAGGCACTTCAAAGCGGAGTGCTCCCATGACAGCGCCGTCGAAGATCACCTCGTCCATCCGATCATCGTAAGGTGCTCTGTTCAACACCACGAGTCTCTTCCGTGGTATGAGTGGTTCGTTGTATTGTTGCTCTGTTACGTGGTTTATCAGGCCTATATCGTATTGGAATGCGGGTCTTATGTCACCTGGTGGTGTGGTTTTGATCCTTGATGTTTGGCTCTTGCAGACGCTGCAGGTTTCATCGAGCACTGGGAGGTTGCAGTTCTCACACCAGTGCAGCCAGAGTTTGCCAAGGTACGTCTTCTGTCGCGGCATCTTCATCCCACTTCTTCAAGTGTCTTCTGCGCGACTTTAAGTCCTTCGAGGTTGACACGTTCTCTGAGCATCTCTATAAGTATCTCAATTGCTTCCTGTATCGGGGGCTCGTTCTTTACTAATTCATAGGCAGGGTCGCTGTGTGGTATTTTGATCTTCGTGATATCTGATCTGATCTGGTCAAGGCTCTCGCTCTTGGACCTACGAACATCTGAATCTGGAATTGGAATTGGAATTGCAAGCATTTTTAATTCCTGTTTAAAGCACGGTCTACCGAGAAGGTTTGTTAACAAATAGACAGCCACTTGCAGTCGTTTTTCGCGGTCAACGTCTTCGAGCTTATCTGAGATCAATTCGTAGATGTCCTTCTTCCCCTGAAGTGTGGTGTAGATCTTTGAAGGTGGAACGTCCTCTCTCTTCACATGACCGACATCCTCGAGCGCACGCAGGTATCCCGTTATTATCAAACGATGATAATCATAACCGTGTTTTGTCAGTTCACGCGAGATGCCACTTATCGAGAGCTGCTGCCCCTTTAAGATCTCGGTTATAGTGCTGTAAAATCTATCAGACATCCAGAGTCTCTATTGGTAACACAATTGAATAAAAGCTTTGGTCGTACAACTCCAAGGAAGTTTTCAACGACCTTTACAGTTGCATGGGCACGCTTTAGATATCAACTCGAGAGTACTGATAGTTAAAAACGTAATTTTCATAAATAATCAGTTTTACAGATTTTCATTAGTTTAGAGTAGTTATTGTGAATATTTCAAGAAAATAATGGCACATTCGTAGACATAAAAATCTAAAAGCATCATCGACCCTATGCTTAAATACTTCCTCTGGAATGTATTAACCGATGGACTATGATGTGATAGTAGCTGGTGCAGGTCCTGCAGGGTCTATCACTGCGACAGTGGTGGCTCGAGCTGGATATCATGTGCTGGTGCTGGAAAAAGATACGTCGTGCAGGTCCCCATGTGCAGGTTATATCAGCAGTACCATCAACATTGAACTGCCCGAAGACTGTATCATTCAGTCAAAAATAAGAAAAATGCGTACCTATTTTCCAGATCTGTCCTTTCACGATTTTCAAGTGAACGGTTCCGTAGTTGATAGACCGTCCTTCGATACGTCACTTGCAGTGAGGGCGAAAGAGTCAGGCGCACAGATCAGGTGGGGATCTTCTCTCATCGATTTGATTAGGGGCGGTGTCAGATTTCGTGGTGGTAAGGTTTCTGGGAAGATTATCGTTGGTGCGGATGGTGTTTTTTCGAAGGTTGCAACACTTATAGGAAATGATAAGCAGAGAGTTGCGTCTTGTGCCCAGTATCACCTAAGAGGAATTGAGCTACTGCCAGAGACCTGCGAGATATTCTTTGATGCGGATTATGCACCAGGCGGATACGCATGGATTTATCCAGTAGGTGAAGAGACAGCAAAAGTGGGTCTTGGGATTCTTGATTACTACGTAACAAAGAGTTGCTCACATAGTAAAAAACATACCAAAGTAGGCTTGGGGTCTGCAAGGGAACATCTGGATGCGTTTATCAGTGAGTCATCTATGGCAGAGCGGCTTTGTGGAAAACGAACTGGATACATAAGAGGCGCCCTGCCCATAGGCGGACTTCGGAAAAAACTGTGCTGTGGGAATGTCTTGCTCGTGGGCGATAGTGCAGGCATGGCAGACCCGATCACAGGCGCGGGCATCAACAACGCACTGCTGGCAGGCGAAATCGCAGGAAAAACAATAATCACTGCCCTTGAAAACGACGATGTAACACTGCTTGAACAATACGAGTCAAAAATTGACAGGTTGCTTGGAATACCGTTGGCAAGATCACTCGAAAAGAGAAATAAACTGGATGAATATTGTATTACAAATGAGTTATTACAGAGACACCTGCCCGAATTATGGGTAACTTTCAGGGAGTATTGGTCATAAGACCTGACTGAAAACACCTTAAAACATGAACTAAAAAATTGAAGCAAGAAATCAAACGACGGCATTGGTTGCAACGTTTGCCATGTTTTAATTCTCAGCGTTTGAATCTGGTTTGATTTCGATTTCGTTCTTGAACGAATTGAATATCCTATCGATAATCTCTGGATATTTTCCTCTTCCAAAACTTCATTGCAGATAGATCAGTGTCGACTTCCACTATTCCCCAAAATTCCTTTGTTTCATCGTAAGGTTTATCCGTTTCTTAGAATATCGATTGCTGTGATGAAATATCTCTTATTCTTATCTCTTTTGCTCTCACTGACTGTGCCTGTCGGTGCGATCTCTGCTGAGGATGGTGTGAGTGTTCCGCTTGTTGCAGATTATATCAGTGGTGATTGTGAAGAGGGTGTTTTTCTGGATGCATTCGTTGTAGTGAGAACTGGTGATGGGCACGTTTTCGTGGACACGAGTCCGTATGCTCAGGTGGATCTGCAAGGTTCTGCGCGGCTTGCCGCGATGGTGGCATCTGATGCCACAGGTATCGATCAGGCAGGGCATGATTTTTATTATGTGATCAACGTGCCATCTCCAATTATAGGAGGTCCTTCTGCTGGGGCAGCGCTGACCGTGGCAACTGTCGCAGCGATCAATAATTGGTCTCTCGTGGACGGTGTGGCGATGACCGGGACGATCAGTCCTGATAATTCTATTGGGCCTGTTGGCGCTATTCCGCACAAGCTTGAAGCTGCTGCAGAGAATGGCGTTACACTCTTCTTGATTCCCGAGGGTCAGCGCAGAGTAACTGTTTTGGATAAAACTGAGAAGAGTGGTCCGGGCTTTGTCTTTACCGAGACGAAGAAGGAGGTCATTGATCTCGTAGAGATGGGTGAAGAGCTTGGTGTCAGAGTTGAAGAGGTTTCTGACGTCTACGAGGCTATCTCGTTGATGACCGGGGAGCAGGTTCTGGTTGAAGAGGCTGGCGGCGAGGTTATAAGTGGCGATTATATTGAAGCACTTGAGCCACTCGCTGCATCGTTGCGGGTTGAAGCCAGAGGCATGTATAATGAGACTGCTATTCTTGTGGAGGAGGATTTGCTTGTAGACGCAGAAGAGATCCTCCTGCATGCCGACGAGATGTATAATGAAGGAAATTACTATACTGCAACCTCACTCTACTTCAATGCGATGGTGGTGCTCCGAGGCCTCCAGTGGCGAGAGGAGTACAACCGTGCAGAAAACAAGGATGAAGCACTTGTTGGATTAAGAGAACGTGTTTTTAGGCAGATAAATGCTTCTAAAATGGACATAGAGCGTTTCAAGGCTGAAGGTGTGCGCGATCCTGAAACCATCGGGGCTGCCGAGTCAAGAGTTACACGTGCACGCCAGATGGTGGCGCACGTAGATACAGGAGACCCATCAGAATACATCAAAATCCTTGCATTTGCAAACGAGCGGGCGCGAACAGCCCAGTGGTGGCTCACACTGACCAAGTCTGAATTGATCGTGCCAGAAGAAGAGTTGCGGAAGCGCGCTGGGTGGTACCTGTCACAGGCACAATCGGTCACAACCTATGCAGAGGCCCTCCTCGGCGAAGTCATGAGTTACCACGAAACCCTCCCCGGAACTGCTGGCGAGGACGTTATCAGCGCGCGAAGCCAGTTTGAACGAGGGTACTACTCAGGCGCAATCTTCGATTCCATCCACGCAATCGTAGAAGCAAGCACTCTGATCGGGTTGTTGAGCGCAGGTGACGTGGAAGAACGAGTGCAAAAAAGCGAACAAGAGGCAAAAAACGCTATCATGGAAGCACGTCGTAGAGGCATTGAACCAACACTCGCAATAAGCGCCTATGAATACGGAAAGACGCTTGCAGAAGCAGAAGGACAGCTCACACAGTACAAATACGCCAGATCGATTGCAAAGACAACAGTGATACTGAACTCCAAAGGCGTTAAAGCAACCAACACCACAAACCCCACAATCACAAAGATAACACACGCAAAGATCAAACCCACGAGTGTAAAAGACGGCAAGAATGATACCAACGCAAGAGGAAGATGCGAACCCATCAAAATCACTCCAGCGCCCCCAATGCACTCCGTCCTCGCATGCATCATTGCATCCGCAGCCCTACTACTTTCAAGGCAGAGGGCAAAACGGTGAGGCTATAGGAAAGTTTTATATCTTGATATACCTCAAGGAAAACTAGTTTGATTGGAGGGACACTATGGTGCAGCGACAGGAATTGAAGAATGGGATGAATGGCATTGGTGCGTACGGACGACCGCCTGCGAGTGTTGCCGTGCTCGGGGCAGGTGGGCTTGGGATGGCGGCGGCGCAGATGCTTCTCCAGAAGAAGAGCATGCGGCTCGTTGCGATCGCTGATAGCCAGGGAGTGGCAATCGATCATGAGAGCGGGCTGTCATATAAAGAGGTTTATGAGGCCGAAAAGAAGTATGGAACGGTTGGTGCCGTTGGAATCAGGACTCGCGATTCTATAGGGCGAGTGATAGAAGAGGTCGGGTTGATCGATGGGGTATTCATAGCACTTCCAAGTCTTGAGAATGATTTCATACCAGGTATTCTTAAGAGGTTTGCGGATGCAGGGTACCGTGGTGCGATGGTTGACGTCCTGAAACGCACTGGTGCTGTGGAGCAGGTGCTGGAGTTGCACGGGTTGCTTCAAGAGTCACAGATCACCCATGTTACTGGCACAGGTGCGACCCCTGGACTGCTTACGGCGGCAGCAAACCTTGCAGCACAATCGTATCAGGAAATACTCGACGTTAAGATCGAGTTTGGAGTTGGCATATCGAGTTGGGAAGAATACCGAGCAACTATTAGAGAGGATATTGCACATCTCGAAGGATTCAACCTTGAAATGACATCAAAGATGACCTG
>NJEL02000074.1 GCA_002254825.2 Methanosarcinales archaeon ex4572_44
TTAAATATAAAAAATAGAATTTTGTATTTTATATTTTTATTTTATTTTTTGCATCTGATCTTGGAATGAAATATAGTAATAATTTTTCTACATAATATTACCAGTGATAATATACAGCCCAACGACTACATATCACACTATAATTACACATCATATATGAATGAGTTCTGGAGGATATTGACCGTCACATTTTTCTGGCTTAAAAGGTGATCTTTGCTCACAAGTCTGTTACAAATACTACCAGAATATCTGTTGTTCTACGGACATTACCCCCATTCAGTGGGTTAAGTGTGTGAAGGAAAAACATTGTAAAGTTATCAACCAAACAGAAACTAATTATTCCAAATAATATGTAATTTTTCTTAGATGCTAAAAATAATATTTTGCTATAGAATTAATATTTCATTGCACCAGATGCCCTATGTGAAACAATGATAAAATTGACCATAATTACCTGCCCTATCCACACTCAAAAATATATTATAAATATAACCATATTTTAATTATATCAATCAAAAAATCTGAAAACAGAAACATCGCTTGAATATTTTATCAAATGAACGAACGGAAAAAATGAGACTAAAAAAACAAACCCAAACAACGTTTTTTATTTTCTTCATAAGACGCATGTTTTGTAAAAACTATGATATTATCCTGTTAAAAGTGTGAAAATACCTCTGCAAATGTGTGGCAAGCAATTTGTAAAGGTTGGTGGTCTTGTGGACTCTCGACTCCACGATGGTTGATTTATTCTATCATCATTCGGGTGAGTGTTTCTCTTGCTTTGGTAGTTCGGTCTCGCTTAAATTGTGGTTTATGAGTGTGATCTCTGCGCCGTGTGTGGGTGTGATCAGTTCAGAGAGTGCTGTTGCAAGTCCGCCGTTTGATATATCATGGGCTGTTGCCACAGTGTCTGTTTGTATCAGTTTTCTTATTATTGCAAGCCTCGTGTCTATATCAGCGGGAACGGTTGGCGCGCTGCCTGCTTTTGTGTTTAGAGTGTGGTAGTACTCGCTTGCGCCGAGTTCTGGTTTTGTCTCGCCGATGAGTATTATGGTCTCATTAGACTGCTGTATAGTGTTTGTTGGAATATTATCGATCTTTTTGAGTTTTCCTATTATGGCGATGCTTGGGGTTGGTGGTATACTTGTGTTGTGTTCTCTACTGTCGTTGTAGAGTGAGACGTTTCCGCCTATGATCGGTATTCCCAGTTTCCTTGCGGCGTCTCCAAGCCCTCTTGTTGCTTCTTTTAACTGGTAGTAGTTCTCTTTTTTCTCAGGGTTTCCGAAATTGAGGCAGTTGACGGCACAGAGTGGGGTTGCGCCCGTTGTTGTGATGTTCACGGTGTTCTCAACCATGGAACCGTACGTCCCGATATATGGATCGTGCTCTATGTGTAGTGGATTGCACCCGCTCGATAGAGCAATTCCAAGCTCGTCTGTTATGCGCAGCACTGCACTGTCCGTGCCAGGTTTTAGAACTGTACGCAGTTGCACCTCGTGGTCGTACTGCGAGTAGACCCAACTTTTGGATGCAATATTTGGCGATGCAAGCACACGCTGGATTGCCTCTTTGAGATTTTTTGGCTCAGGCGGAATAGTGGCTGTTACACGGGGGGTGGGTTTTGATGGGCTCTCACTTATGGGTGCACCACCTGATAACAGATGTACTGGAATCGCTGCAACAATCACCCCTTTGTGAAATATGGTGTAGTTCGTATCTGTGGTGAGTTCACCGATGACGCTTGCATTGAGATCGTACTTCTCAGCAATCATAAGTAAATTCTCAACGTTATCAGGTTTTACCTCAAGTACCATGCGCTCTTGGGACTCTGCTATCAGAATCTCAAAAGCAGTCAGTCCCTCCGCGCGCAGATGCACCCTGTCAAGATCTAGTACCATTCCAAGATCTCCCTTTGCTGCCATCTCACACGTTGCGCCTGCAAGTCCGGCAGCACCAAGATCCCTGCACGCCTCTACAATGCCCATGTGCACGGCTTCAAGAACGGCTTCGATCAAGAGCTTCTCGGTGTAAGGATCACCTATCTGAACACTCCCACGCTCTGACTCAGAATCACTGGTGAGATCTCTTGAAGCAAACGATGCACCACCGAGCCCGTCACGACCTGTTGACGAACCAAGAAGTATAATTCTGTCACCAGCGCGCTGTGCCGTAGCTGTAACAAGGTGCTCTTTTGCAACCAAACCAATACATACCACATTCACAAGTGGGTTTCCAGTGTAACCACCCTGAAACACAACCTCGCCACCCACAACAGGAACCCCGATACAATTACCATACCCTGCAATCCCACTAACAACATGCTCCAAAAGATAACGATTCTTCTCAACCGAGAGCGACCCAAAATAGAGAGGATTCATAAGCGCTATGGGACGAGCACCCATCGATAAGATATCCCGCACAATCCCGCCAACACCTGTTGCAGCACCATTATACGGATCCACGTATGAGGGATGATTATGACTCTCCATACCAACTGCAAGATAAAGAGAATCTGTCAATCGCACAACACCCGCATCATCACCCGGTCCAAGTATGACATCCCCACCTTCAGTGGGCAAAGTCTTCAACAATGACGCGCTCGATCGATACGCACAATGCTCACTCCACAAATTCAAAAAACAACCCTGCTCAACAAGATTCGGCTTCCGACCCATCCTCTCACTGATGATCCTGAAATCAGACTCAGATATAAGCAGATCAGACGACACCTAAGAACACCGCACATCTTAACACAACGCTCATAAATATAATGTTCGGGAGCACTACTCTCAACACAGTTATTGAACCTAAAAGATCTGATACGCACCATATGGACTTATTTAAAGCTAAACACTGAGGGACTTGTTCTGAGAAGATCTGCGAACCCGGGTTGAGATTAAAATGTTCATCAGGGCTATGCATATGAGTAGAAGAACGATCCCGTTCAGACCAGATACCAGGTAGACTGGTAGAGTTGCGACGGGTGATAAGCCGTACCCGAGAAAGCGGAAGCTATTGTATATGGAAGAAGCTGCTCCTCTTGATTTTGGCGTGCACTCAACGATCATCGTGTTTAGTGAGGTGAACGCTGTTGTACTTCCAATACCCATTATCGCTATTGGGATAAAGAATGATGCATACGAGTTGACAGGCAAGAATATCAAAAACGCGCAAAACGTGATCGATAGCCCTATAAGTAACGTCTTCTTCCTCCCGATAAAATCTGTGAGGTAGCCAGCAACAGGAGCTGTCACAATCCCGAGAAATCCAAAAGTGGAGAGAAGGATGCCTATCCTGTCTTCTGTCACAGAGAATTTCAATGCATCTGCTAGAAATGTCATCGCTGCGATATTTCCAAAGAATACTAGAAAACCGATCGCACAGAGCATTAGAAAAGATTTCTTCGTAAATACGTCTTTTATTTTGCCCAATACGTTCTTCAATTCCCCCTCACCTTTTGGAGATTTGAAGTAAAAGAGGTAGATGAATCCAAGCACTCCCGAAAAGAGGGACAACAGGAGGAATACAAGTCTCCAATCGATGATTGCAAGAAATCCACCGACGAGTGGGCCCAGTGCGATTCCAGCGGTTGTTGATGCGCCATATCCGCCCATTACCCTGCCTCGCTCTCTGTATGAGAAAAAATCTCCGATTGTAGCCATTATTGTTGGAGCTATGAATGCATTCCCAAGTCCCTGCAGCGCTCTTGCAGCGAGAAAAAGTCCAATAGTAGCGGAATACGCACAGCAGAGCGATGCGAGAGAAAAGGTAAACAATCCAAAGATAATTATCTGTTTTCTCCCGTAAATATCTGAGAGTGCACCTGAGAAGAGCTGGAAAAACGCGAAAGGAATCGTGTAAATCGTGATAGATGCTGCTATAAACGAAATATCAGCAATTTACTCAGCTTTGATAACCTATTAAAACGTAATAAATTTTATTTTTTATATGTTTTCTTTTCTTTCACGGTTCTATCTGGCATTTCCTCAAATATTTGTCCTTCGAATGCGTAGATCTCTGCATCTCCCAGCCAGCAGTCTGGTGAGAGTCCTGCTTTCATGCAGGTTTGTGATAAAAATTCTTCTGCGTCGAAATTGTATTCTGTTGCAACCTGTGGTAGCAAAAGTCCCTGATAATATCCTTGTTTGACTATCAATCCATGCCGACCGATCTCTATCTTCCCTGGCAGGTCGGTTGGTTTGGCGTGGACTTTCTGTGGTGTTGTGAGGATTGTGACCTCAATCAAGATCTTATCAAGTTCCCCTGGTTTGAGGGGTGAGAATCGTGGATCTTCGGTGGCTGCATTCTGGGCTGATGCTATTATGGCAACTCCTAACGGCATGATCGGGTAAGGTCTTCCGATGCATCCGCGCAGTTCATGTCCTCTGGTGTTTAAGGTGACAAATACGCCTCGTTTTTCATGAAATACTGGATTTTCTGGTATCTTTGGATCTGCATCTCCTTTTATATAGGCTTTTATGGCATTTCGTGCAAGATTAACTGAAGCCTCACCCTGAGTAGTGGTAAGCTGGTCCATGCTTACTTTATTGACGCCTCTCGTCTTATGTGTTTCTGTTCTTTCATCGAGTTTCCTGGCTGCTGATCTTTGCATGCATGCGAATGATGTCTGATCTCGTCAGCATTCCGATCATTCTCCAAGGATCCTCTTTTGACATTACTGGTAGGCGCCCTATAGCGTGTTTTATCAGTAGTTGGTGAGCCACCTCAAGCGTTTCGTCTGGTGTTACTGTGATGACGTTTTTAGTCATTATCTCTCCAATGGTACTGGTTTCACGTTCCTCTGCAGGAACTTTCGCCACATCTTCAAATGTGACAATTCCAACAAGTTTCCGATTCTCCACGACTGGGTATCCCTTATGCCCATAGGTAGATACAAGATCAAGGATCAGTCGAGCCTTCTTCTTAGGGTCTATTGTGATTATATCGGTATCCATTGCTTTGCCGACTGTGATGGTTTCAAGTATGTTCACTGTGAGTTCTTTTCTGTGAGCAGGCGAATCTGCGCGGGTTGGCACCTGTTTCTCGTAGAGGGATGCGCTGCCTGTGAGTGCATAGGCAGCTGTTGATGCGAGCATGAGCGGTGCTAAGAGGTGATAGCTCCCTGTGAGCTCTGAGACTATCACAATAGCGGTGATAGGTACCTTTGCAACACCTGCAAGCATTGCAGCCATCCCAACCAGCACGAAGGAGGCAGGCTGGAGTATCAGACCTGGGAAGAAATGGTGTGCAGCCAGTCCGAAAGACCCCCCTACCATGGCACCGACGACGAGTGTTGGTGCAAAGAGTCCCCCGCTACCACCCGAACCCACGGTAAAGGAAATAGCCAGTATCTTTAACAAAATCAGAAGGAGCATGATAGAGAGTATAAGTTCTCCGTCTATAGCGCTCTGTATAAGACCGTAGCCCGTGCTCAGGACATTGGGATAGAAGTATGCCATGACGCCGATCATGAGACCGCCCACAGCCGGCTTGTAGTGATTTTTAATCCGCAATGGCTTGAACACTCTATCCCGCATCCCATAAAAGGTCTTCACGTACAGTATTCCAACAGCGGCACATATGATACCAAGTGCCCCATGGAATAAGAGTTCGCTTGGATTTGTGAAGACAAAATCAGGTGTTTTGAACAAGGAGCCCCACCCAAAGAAGTAGGTGAATACCGAATAGCCCACAGTGGAAGAGACAAAAGCTGGTAGAATCGCTTCCATCTCAATATCACGCTGGTACAATATCTCAAGAGCAAAGAGAACCCCACCGAGCGGAGCACGGAAGATGCTTGCAAGTCCGGCACTACTGCCACAGAGAACCATCATCCTCCGATCCCGATCCGACAGTGAAAAATGGTCTGCAAGAGCCGAGCCGAAACCTGCCCCGATCTGAGTTATTGGACCCTCTCTCCCGGCATTCCCTCCCGTTCCAATCGTTATAGCAGAGGCTATAATTTTTACAATCGGGATCCTGCGACGTATAATACCCCTCTTCTGATGGTATGACTCTATCATCGCGTCAGTGCCATCGCCTTCAGTCTCTGGCGCGAACGTGTAAACAATTACCCCCGCAATAAGCCCCCCAACAGCAGGGATTACAAGCAAGAACAATCGGTTCACAGTTCCACCAGATTCAAGGAAGAGAGAAGATTCTCCACCAGACGAGGCAGGGTAATAGCCAGCAATTCCGCCAAGCGTAAAATGTGTCACAAACGAGAGAAGCCCATAAAACACCACCGCACCAAGCCCAGCCACAACTCCAATCAACACACCGTACAGTGTCCATCGATGGAGCAGTTTCATCCGAGGATCTTCAAGAAAACTCCTTACCCTACGTATCATCCAATCTCAAAACCACTAATAAATAACTCTACACCTGATAAAAAACTTATGTTGATCACTCCACACCACGCAAACAGAAATCACACAGAAAAATATAGCGAGTGCTGAAAAACCACCCATAAAACACTAAAGTATGCACACT
>NJEL02000014.1:0-11025 GCA_002254825.2 Methanosarcinales archaeon ex4572_44
GCAAGAACAGAACCATAAAGCATAGCTATTACAGATACCCAGCAGAGAATATCGAAGATTGGAAGGTACATCGTTATGAATTTTAGTGTGAAGACAGAGAATGTGACCCGTATGAATGCGTACGTTGAGACTGCAACGATGATACCTGATAGCATTGCGCTTATCTCTGCAGGTGCAAACGCATGTGCATCAGGCAGCCATGTGTGAAGTGGGAATAACGCCATTTTTATTGCAAGTCCAACGATAAAGAAGACGAATGCTGCCTGAACCACTTTATTCTCATACAATAGTGGCAGTAGAACTGATAGGTCATGCATGTTCAAGGAGCCTGTTACTGAGTACAGGAAACCTACTCCTAGAAGGAAGAAACAGGCGCCGATAGAGCCCATCACAAGATATGTGAAGCTTGCTTTCAGTGCTATCTTGCCTCTTGATGCTATCAGGGCGTACGAGGATATGGACATGATCTCGATAAACACAAACATGTTGAATATATCGCCAGTTACAACGACACCACAGAGTCCTGCAATTAAGAGCTGGTAAGCCGTGTAGAAAGAGACGAGTTTTCTTGGCAGTTCGTGTTCGATGTTTCTCTTTGAGTATATAACACATACTAAGCCTAAAAAGAGCAGTGTAGCAAGCATGTATGCGCTCATTGGATCTATTACGTATTCTATGCCCCATGGTGGCATCCATCCGCCAAGCCAGTAGTGTATTGTCCCGATAGTGAGGACATGATTCAGGACAAAGATGGACATTACGAACTGAACAAGAACTGTTACAATGGAGATATAACATGCGAGCTTCTCGTTCAGCCATCCGAGAATCAGGATGGTGAATGCAGAAAGCAGTGATATTACAACGATAAGTAGGGGGAATTGTTCAATGCTTAACATTGGCTATTATCTACCTCTCTCTTGTTTTATTTGGATTTACTGGCACGATGTTCCCCGCTCCCGCTCTATCTTCAGTATCTCTTCTTCTTCTATTGTGCCGTATTCTTCATATATTCGTATTATCAGGGCAAGTGCAACTGCAAGAGTTGCTACTGCCACAACAATTGCTGTGAGAATCAGGACGTGTGGCAGCGGGTTCACATAAATGTATCCTTTGCCTATTATTTCTTCACTCACAATTGGTGCTGTCCCACCACTAATATCACCGAGGGATATGTAGAAGAGGAATATGGCAGTCTGGAAAATGCTTAAGCCTATGACTTTCTTTATCAGATTGTCCTTTGCAATCATTGCATAGAAGCCGATTAACATAAGAATTATAAAAGTCCAATAATTATATTTTGCAAGTATTAAGTCTATCATTGCTACTCCCCCCCTCCTTCTTCACTTCTTCCCCATGCAAGGTCAAAGAATATAGATGTGATCGCTGCCATCACCGTTATTCCAATCCCTATCTCCACAAAATCCATACACAAAGCCCTGTTCTCCGCAAAATGACTTGTTAATGGAACAAAACCATAATTAAGATACTGAACAGCTCCAAGAGTGAAGATTAAGCACAACACCCCAACACCAGCAAAGATATACACTCCCAAACTGGTTAAAACAGCAAGTTTAGCCTCTGAAACTCTTTTTCCTGCTTTACCAATACCAAAAGCAATTATGAACAGAACAAAAGAACTACCAAATATAACCCCTCCCTGGAATCCTCCACCAGGTCCACCTGCTCCATGAATTATCACATAGAGTGCAAAGAGCTGAATAAACGGTATCATCAGTCTCGATATCGTCTCTACCACGACATCTCGCTCATGCGGCCTCTCTTTCTCTTTCAAAGCCTGCTTCGCCTCCTCAACAATAATATAACCGAGATACATGCAGTAAATATGACCGTCTCCTCACCGAGGGTATCATAGCCCCTATAATCGGCAAGAATATACGTCACCATATTTGGAACTTCTGTCTCATGACGACCCTCTTCTATATATCTCACGATAGGCGCATATCGGTAAACATCAATCCTCTCACCCTCCTTTTTGATAAAATAATACTTCTGTTCCTTAGGATAATAATGGTTCTCTTCTGGAACAACAATTCCATCCCACTTAGAGTGCCCCACTGCTTTAATCTCTACAGGTAGTTCATCCCCTCTAAAACCTCTCGCACTAAGTTCGCCAAGCAACCTATCTGGAACAATGCCCTGATTCAAACCATTTTCCAAACCATCAGCATCAAGGCTGAACAACTTCACATGCCTATTAGGGGAAGAGTACGGGTCTCCAAACGCAGGAATGTCATCTGCCACATACATGAAAAGAGCACCCAGGATAATGATAAAAATGAGCGCCATGCCCGGCAGCATTTTCTTTCTACCAGCTGCTTTATCTCTTGCTTTATCTCTTACATCTTTTTCCCTTCTAACAGTCCGGGATAGTGCTGCAATCAGAAAAGCTGTCGACGCACCAGCACCAACAGCAGCTTCTGTAAAGCCTACATCAACCGAATGCATCTCTACCCAGACCATCGCCATCAGAAAACTGTAAGCACTGAGCAGCATTGTTGCTATCAAAAGATCTTTAACAACTATCGTTGCTACCGCAAGTAACACAATGAAGAATAATAAGGCAAGGTCAATAGAAGGTATCATCTTTAGTCATCACCACTCCATGTAGGCATCAGCCACTTTCTGCTGCATCGTCCCATCCACGGTCAGTGCCTCAGCAGGCTCCTTTGCAACAGCATGCACCCAGAACCTACCATTCTTTATACCTATTGTTATCGTTCCAGGAGTTAGAGTGATGGAATTGGCCAGTGTAACAAGAGCAAAATCACTCCTCAACGTGGTATCAAACTCTATTATAAGCGGATCTATCGGCATCTTCGGATGCAGCACACGATATGCAACATCGAGATTTGCAAGCACTATCTGCCAGAGCTCCCACGGAATATACATAAGAACTCTGAAAGACCTGACAATCGTTTTATTCCTCTTCCCCACAACGAGCAGGTCATGAGAGATCACTGCAACAATCAGACTGCATAACACACCAGCAGTGAGATGTAACGCGTCAAAAATACCAGACAAAAGAAGCCAGAAGAGAAACATGACGCAGAAAGTCAAGATCATCCTGAAACCCTTTCCTTCATTTTCAGTCATCGTCTCTCATCTCCAAGCTTCCACGGCGCAACACCAGTTCTGTACGCCGCTTTCATCAGTGCATACGTAGCAGTCGGATTAGAAATAAAAATGAACAAAATTAAAAAGAAGAGCTTCACACACACGAGAAGACTATCAGAATAATAAAACAAATGATATATTAACAAACCAAGAATTACAAGCCCCACACCAAGAGTATCACATTTCCCAGTCGCATGCAGCCTCGTGTAAAAATCAGGAAACCTCAGTAACCCAATCGCCCCGACAAAGAGGAAGAATACGCCAAGAACCAAGACCAAAACCACAACTACCTCGAGCATACCTCACCCCTCTCCAGATACTTTGCAAAGATCAGAGTGCCAATGAAGTTCAACATCGCATAAAGAAGCGCAATATCAAAGAACATAGGCCTTTCAAAATAATAGCCTATGAGAACCAAAAGAGCAATCGTCTTTGTCCCAATCACATTAACCGCAGCAACTACATTAAATACTCCGGGCCCAACCACTGCCCGGTATATACATAACAATATCGTGACTGCAATCAACAGCCCTACTGCCAAGAATATCCTTTGGAACAATTCAATCTCTATCATTTTAACCTAACTTCAATCAATTGTAGTTCAATCAATCTGGCATGGAAAACCTTTCAGACCAAACATCGCCTTTTGTGTTATAATGGAGATCCAAGATCCACATCACCCTTATTTCCTATTCAAACACCTGATAAGTCAGAATACTCTGTTCACAGCTTCAAACAACAAGTTTGACCGTTGTTAGGTTGCAGAACAACCAGCAAACACCAAACAGACTGACACCCCCATGATTGAAGTAGTGATATAAATAAGTTTTGAATTTTAGACTGCGTAGTCTACCGTTCATGTGAGCATTTTTTTTATGATGTTTTTACTCTCTTGGAGTGCGGTGTCGATTTTTTCTGGATGTTTACCTCCTCCCTGTGCTATTTCGGGTTTGCCTCCGCCGCCTCCGCCGATGATTGGGCTTATTTGTTGGATGATTTTTCCTGCGTTAATTCCTCTTTTGATGGTGTCGTTGCTTGCCGATGCTACTATTTTGGTGCCTTTGTGGGGTGTTGCAAGTATTGCTACTGTTTTTGGGTGTTTTGCGAATTCTGATGCCATTTTGATCAGTTCGTTGATTTCGGCTGTTTCGATCTCTTTTGTGATGACGTTCACGTTGTTGATCTGTGTGCTTTCTCTCAGGTCTGCTGTGACTCTGGCTTCTGCAAGTTCTTTTTGTAGCCGTTCGACCTCTTTTGTGAGTTGTTTCCATTCGTTGAAGAATCGTTGTGTTGTCTTTGGCAGGTGTTCTGGTGTGACGTGGAGTATGCTGCTTGCTTTCTGGAGTAGTTCTTCGCGCTCTTGGGTGGCTTTCACTGCTGCTTCTCCTGCTGCAAATTCGATTCGTTCTATGCCGTCTTGTATGCGTTCGTTTCGCAGGATCTTGATCTCGCCGATCTCGCCTGTGTGTTGTACGTGTGTGCCAGCGCAGGCTTCAACGTCGTCATCTGTTTTCACTACTCGGATCTTGCGACCTGTTGGGACTCCGCCCTGGTAGAGTGTAAATCCGTATTGTTGTTCTGCAAGCGTTCGGTCCATCCACGTGGTTTCGATTGGTTTGTTTGCCATCACTTCCTGGTTTGCCAAGAGTTCTATCTGTCTGAGTTCGTCTGTGGTGATGCGTCTGTAATGCGTTATGTCGAGGCGTGCTCGCTCTGTGCTTTTCTGGGCGCCGGTCTGCCAGATGTGTCGTCCAAGAACCTTTTTTGCCGCTTCGTTCACGAGGTGTGTGGCGGTGTGGTGGCGGGCGTGTGCTCTTCGTCGTGTGAGATCTATCCTGCCAGTGACTCTGTTCCCTTCTTTGATTGTGTGTTCTGTATCTGTGATGTGCAGGATTACATCGTCTACTGTCTGGACATCGACCACGTTTACTGTGCGGTTGTCGGTTGTGAGGGTGCCATGGTCTGCTGGTTGGCCTCCGCCTTCTGGATAGAAGAGGGTTTTGTCAAGCACGATTCCTTCGTCGAGTACTCTTTGCACGGTTGCTTCGAATACTGATTCTGTGGGTTTTTCGTAGTATAGTTTCTCACTTGGGGGCAGTCCTGTGACGCTGATGGTTGTTTGTGGCGTTTCTTCTGGTTCGTTCTTGGTGTGTGACTCTGCGACGTAGGAGTAGAAGGTGTCTGAGAGGTTTACTCTGACACCAGCCTCTGATGCCACGTCTCTTGTTATTTCTGGTGGTATGCCATGGGTATCGTAGAGGTGGAGCAGTTCGGTTGGTGGTATGGCTTCACCTTTTTCCTTGTAGTGGTGTGCTATCTTCGTGATCAGGTGTCTGCCGCGGCTCAGTGTTTCGCGGTATTTCTCTTCTTCAAGTGTGAGTATCTCGCTTATGGTTTCGAAGCGCTCTCTGAACTCTGGGTAGTCTTTCAGGTCCTTGACCTGCATCTCTACAATATCTTGTAGAGGTGTCTTCAGCCCAATTTCGTACATCAGTCGCATGGTTCGGCGAAGAACGAGGCGTGCCAGGTAGCCTGCCTTAACATTTGAAGGGATGATTCCATCACCGAGCATGAATGTGAGACACCTGGTATGATCTGCGATGGCGTATACAGCTTCCACGGGTTCCACAATCGACTGCAGCTTTTCAACCGTCACACCGATCTCTTCTGCAACCCGCTTCCGAAGATCAAGGAGTTTTGTCTCTCCGCTTATGTCCATGATGCCTGTATGCCTCGCACTTGCTGCAAAGATGCTCGCATGCTCGAAATCTTCGATCGAGTGCTCGACTCCTGCAAGACTCATGAGATCACTCACGACATCTGGGAAGATGGCATCATAGATCGTGGGTGTGCCGTTGGACGCCCAGACGAAACGCTCAAGACCATAACCAGTATCCACAATGTAGTTCTCCATCATCTCGTATCCTTCGCCCTTGATAGTTATCGGCCCGTCTCTCTTCTGGCGAAGGTTCATGAAGACGAGAGTTGCAAGTTCAAGCCCTCCGATGAGAACTTCCAGACAGGGTCCTGCATTGCCACCACCAGCCCACGGCGCCTCTTTATAAGTTATGGCAAGTGGGTCAGCGCCAAGTTCGTGCAGGAGACTGTCACAAGATTCAACGGTCTCTTCCTTCCAGTAAATCTCATCATCTACAGTGTTGAACGCATGGTGTGCCATCATCTCAAAAGTAGTGAGGTGCCGCCCGCTTCTACCAACCGCGTCAAGATCGCCGAGCCGAATACAGGGTTGAGAGATCGTCAGGGGATTGGCTGGTGGCGGGACAAGCCCGGATGTCACAAAAGGCTGAAAATCAGCAATCGATGCAATAGTAAGATAAATATCATCCCGCCAACGTGCAACCACAGGATAACGGTCAACCCGCTGATGACCCCGTCTTTCAAAGAACCTGAGATATCTTTCACGCATCTCGCCTATCGAGAAATTCCCTTTAAAGACTGGTGAACCTATAAAAGTGTACGAATCACAGGGCGCATCGCCACACGTCGAGCGTTCGCGATCCCGCGTCCAGAAGTGGTCGCCACATGTAATACATCTCTTCCGAATGAAACCATTCTCTTTGAAATAATCAAGCTGATATTCATCCTCTGGCAACATGATCTCTCAACAGCCTCACGGCGGAATGTGATAAATACCTACCCCTGATCTGAAGTTATTTCCCTCAGATACCCCTTCGAATAGAAGTATATATTATTTATACAAACATTCGGTGTTGTTCTTCCGCGTCAGACTCAATCAATTTTTTATAGGCTTTTTCAAAATAGTCCATTACGACTTTTATCTCACGATCGCGGAGTGCAAACATGCCAGATTCTGTAACTATAACCTTTATGTCTGCACCACTCAACCCTTCGGTCATTTTCGCAAGTTTTTTAAAATCAACTCCTTCGCACGTCATTCTGCGAGTATGAATCTTGAATATCTCCTCGCGCCCTTTTTCGTCTGGCAGAGGTATCTCGATTACACGATCGAAGCGTCCTGGTCGGAGTATTGCAGGGTCAAGAAGATCTATCCGATTGGTTGCAGCCATTATCTTCACATTGCCGCGACTCTCGAACCCATCCAGTTCGGCGAGCAGCTGCACCATGGTTCGGTTCACCTCGGCCGAGCCTGTTGAGCCGTCGTAACTGCGCATACTTGCGATTGCATCGAGCTCGTCGATGAAAACGATGCATGGAGCATGATCCCTCGCTAACTGGAAAACTTCGCGCACGAGCCTGGCACCCTCGCCAATATATTTCTGAACGAGTTCAGTCCCACTCAATCGCAGAAACGTCGCCTTTGTCCCGTGGGCAACTGCCTTTGCAATGAGTGTTTTACCTGTTCCAGGCGGGCCGTGAAGCAAGACCCCGCTTGGAGGGTCGATTCCGATTTTATCAAACAATTCAGGCTCCTTCAACGGCACTTCCACAGTTTCAACCACTTCTCTTATCTCTTCATCCAATCCACCTATCATGCTATAATCCATTTCAGGTGTCTCTATCAATTCCATCACACGCGCACGTGGATCAATAGATTTTGATAACACCTTAACGATTGAGAGGTTGTTGTTGACGGCAACACGCGAACCAATCTCCACCTCCACATCATCTGGCTTATAGGTTAAAACTTCCTGGTTGTTGCCATGCTGGCGCAACAGAACGAAATCATCTCTGATTTCCATCACACTCCCTATGACAAGGGGAGGACGACGTAAATGCCCTAATTGCTCCTGAAACTTCTGTATAGTCTGAAGATAACTATTATTCTCAAGGGTTATATCCATAAGCTTCGAGCGCAACTCTTCATTCTTTACCTTTAACACTTCAATCTCTTCCAGAAGACTGCGCATGTCCCTGGGTCTTTCAGAATCAAGAGGTGTTGGCTTCGCAACTGCATCACTCATACAATGTTATCTAATAACATCAGGGTTTATAAAAGTTGAGGTTTAACATCGGTCTTGACCCGATCACATACTAAGAATATAGCATTTTCTAAAATTTTCTCTATAGTTTTTTCAGTACGTAGATCGTGATGATCAGCACTATGAGTGCCGATAGTGCGAGTGTGTATGGTTGTGTGGGATCAGGTGTGGGATCAGGTGTGGTGTTTGTTGCAGACGTAGACGTTGGTGTAATTGGTGTGGTTTGTGTAGTTGTTGTTTTGTTTGGTTCTGGCGTGGTTCGTGGTAGTGTTGGGTCATAGTATTGCGTTACAGGCGAGAGTATCACGAGGTTGCCCGCTGGGTTGGTGTATATGTCCTCGATTGTCATATTAAATATTATCATGGTCTTGTTGCCTATGGTTCTGTTGAAGGTGAGGTTTATTCCACTTGTGACGATGGTATCTTTCACTATTGTGCCGTTCTGTGATAATTGTAGCCAGGCGTAGTTCAGATCATCGCTCACATCTCGCAGTGTCAGGGCGTAACCCTGATGAAATCTCCAGGTGTCATCGTCTTGCAGGAATATGCCAGGGTTGTGCATCAAGATGTTTGTTTTGTCTGTTTCAATTGTTTTGTTCGTGTTGTTCTGGCATAGAGATGGTACTGAGAGACTGAGGATAAGTAATAGTATCAGGCATACACGTATGACTTTCTGCATCTTTGATTTTTTGGTCTTTTTTTATTCAAACTCTACTGATGTACTCTATCATCAATTCTCTGAACCGCATGTATGCTTTGTCTATCTCTGATTTTGGCCCGATGAAGCTGAGTCTGAAGTAGTTGGACTCTGGCTTCCATCCAACATCACCTGGCATTGGACCCTGTGAACATGAACCATCGTCGCATGTTTCATACAGTTGTTTGTATGCCTCAACAGGCGCATCTGTCGTCTCAACCTCAAGGTCAAATTCTTCTGCTACCGTCTCGAGTATAGAGATCGGTATCCCTTCTTTAGGGGTCCATCTAACTATCGTTTCATCGGTTAACTCGATCTCTTCGTAACCTTCGTCTGGCGCATCTGGATTAGTTTCTGGTTCGTCTTTTAATTCCTCATTACTCATGGTCGCATCCCCTCCAGCTCTATAGTTCAAACGTGATATTTTTCATAGTACTAAAGTATAACCTTAGCCCCTTGGAGTGTGCCTGGTTGAGTGGTCTATTCACAAAACTTTTAATAATCTTCAACCTTGAGCGCTTCTCAACACCTGGCAAGACCATGGTCGGCTCTGATAGTCACACTCCAACAGCAGGTGGCGCCGGAATGCTTGCAATCGGAGTTGGCGGACTCGACGTCGCAGTTGTAATGGGAGGAAGCCCACTCTATATCACGATGCCTGAAGTAGTAGGCGTGGAGTTAAAAGGGAAGTTGAAGCCGTGGGTCGCTGCAAAAGATGTGATCCTCGAAGTGCTTCGACGATGCACAGTTAAGGGCGGCGTTGGAAAAGTATTTGAATACTATGGAGACGGTGTGAAGACGCTATCTGTTCCCGATCGTGCCACGATAACAAATATGGGCGCAGAACTCGGAGCCACCACCTCAATCTTTCCATCGGATGAAGTTACACGCGATTTCTTCAAGCGTGAGGGGAGAGAGAACGACTGGAAGCCGCTTGCAGCAGACGATGATGTAGAGTACGATGAGACCCTTACAATCGAGCTTGACGAACTTGAACCACTGATCGCAGAACCGCACTCGCCAGACAACGTGAGAAGCGTTGCCGACCTCTCTGGGCTTGAGGTAGAACAGGTGATAATCGGCGCGTGCACCAACTCAAGCTACACCGATCTCGCGATGACCTCACGCCTCCTGGAAAAACACGGCGTGCACCCGAATGTGAGCCTTCATATCTCACCAGGCTCAAAACAGGTGATCGAGACACTTGCCCGCAAGGGTGAACTCGAGGGTCTCTTCAGCGGTGGAGCACGACTCGGAGAACCATGCTGCGGCGGTTGTATCGGGATGGGTGCAGCACCTGGAACTGACACAGTCTCGATCCGATCCTTCAATCGAAACTGGAAAGGCAGAAGCGGAACATCAGATGACAGGGTGTACCTTGCAAGTGTTGAAACCTGCGTCGCCGCAGCAATCCGCGGCGAGATCAGAGATCCACGAGAACTCGGCAAATACCCACCAGTCCAGATGCCAAGACGATTTGTCACAAACGACTCAATGATCCTTGAACCAAACAGAAAACCTGACACAGTGAAGGTTCTACGCGGGCCGAACATAAAACCACTTCCCAAGAGAGAACCGTTGCCTGAAACAATAGGAGGCGTTGTGCTGATAAAACTTGGAGACAACATCAGCACCGACACAATAATGCCAGCAGGAGCCAAAATACTCCCACTCAGAAGTAACATTCCCGCCATAAGCAAATACGTATTCCACCACGTGGACCCAGAGTTTTCAAAGCGAGCCGAAGAAAATAACGGCGGCTTCATAATCGGCGGCGAAAACTATGGCCAGGGATCAAGCAGAGAACACGCAGCAATAGCACCCATGCACCTCGGAATAAAAGCAGTCATTGCAAAGAGCTTCGCCCGAATACACAAGACAAACCTAATCAACTTCGGCATACTACCACTCACATTCAACGACCCCACCGACCACGAAACAATAACAGAAGGCGCACAGATCACAATACCAAAGGTCAGAGCACAACTGGAAGAAGAGGAAACAAACAAAATAATAGCAACAGCCAATGAAAGAACCATCAAACTCAAACACGACTACACGCCACGCCAGATAAAAATGCTCAAAGCAGGCGGACTCCTGAACCACACAAAGAGAACATATACACAAGGTTAAATACACAGTTGAAACAATAAACCGTGAATCAAGCGGTTGTGGTCCAATGGTTATGACAGTGGCTTCCCAAGCCACTAATCCGGGTTCGATTCCCGGCAACCGCATTTTTACTCATACGCCTCCAAGTGACGCCTGAAA
>NJEL02000014.1:11073-21828 GCA_002254825.2 Methanosarcinales archaeon ex4572_44
GTGATAAGAAGGTAGGAAATTATGAAGAAGAGTGAAGAAAAGAGACAGGTAATTCGTTCGATGAAGGACTTCGAGAGAATCTATTTTCCAAAGTCTTTCGAAAAACGATTGTCAGAAAAGGCAACAGATACAGAGATTCTTGGTGTTAAATGGACAAAAGAATCCATTGAAAGGGTCCGGGAATTGATTTAGCATGGCTTTGTAAGTATTCTCTTGTGAACGGTTGAGAGTTATGGTGTGTTTGCTATTGTCTTTTTGAGGGTGTTTTGATGGAGAAGATGTCAGAGGATGTTGTGCTTCGTGCGATTTCTCATTGTTTCAAGTGTAAGTTGTGTGCTATTGCGGATTTTCATGGTTCTGATGAGAAGTGGCTTGCGCTCTGTCCGAGTGGTTCGTATTATGGGTTTAATTCGTTTTATTCGCCTGGGCGGTTTGAGGTTTTTCGCGAGATTTTGAGTGGGGAGATTGATTGTGGCACTGAGATGCTTGTTAAGGTGGCTTTCGGCTGTCAGTTGTGTGGTGCCTGTTATGAGCGCTGTAAGGAGGTTTCGAAGGTGGAACTGGACAATGCAGAGCTATTTGAGGAGTTGCGGAGTGTTCTTGCTGAGCGGGGTTGGCTTTTGGATGCGCATGTGAGGATCAGGGAGGATGTGGAGCGAACCGGGAATGCTTATGGCGCGAGTGAGAAGTTGGAGTATCCTTCGAGTGGTGATGAGGTTATTTATTTTGTTGGTTGTACTGCGCGGCATCGGGAGCGGGAGATCTCTGAAGCGATGGTGCGGGTGCTTAATGCGAGCGGTGCTCGGTTCACGGTTCTTGGTGATGAGTGGTGTTGTGGTTCGCCTCTCCTTCGAACGGGTCAGAGAGATGTGGCAAGCCGTCTTATAGCGCATAACGTTGAAGAGATACGTGGGATTGGTGCAGAGAAGATGGTTTTCACGTGCCCGGGTTGTCTTAAGACGTTTAAGGAGAGTTATTCTGATCTTGGGGTTGAGTTGTTGCATGCATCAGAGTACATAAACAGTCTTGTGAGTGAGGGGAGGCTTCAGCCTGGAAAGTTGAAGATCGCGCTCCCTTATCATGATCCCTGCCATCTTGGACGCCATCTTGGAATCTATGACGCTCCGAGAGAGACGCTTGAGCTAATTGGTGTTGAGGTTGTGGAGCTCTCGCGAAATCGTGGGAATGCGTGGTGTTGTGGCTCTGGTGGTGGTGTAAAATCAGGTTTTCCAGAGTTTGCTACTTGGACGGCTGATGAACGTGTGGGAGAGATCAGGGAGACGGGGAGCGATATAGTGGTCTCAGCCTGCCCGTTCTGCAAGCGAAACCTGGAGGATAGTGGTGTTAAGGTCTTTGACCTTGCAGAACTTGTGAGCCAGACACTTTGAGGAATGATTGAGGATGACGATACTTGAAGAACTTGAACGGATCGTTGGTAGAGAGAACGTTTCAGGCGACCCAGCGATAACTGCTGCTTATTCGAGGGATCAGCACTGGACGTTTGTCCCGCCGAAAAATCCCGCTTATGTTGCGCGCCCCGGTACAAAAGAAGAGATTAGAGACGTGCTCATGCTTGCAAACCGTGAGAACGCCCCAGTCATACCATGGAGTACAGGCATCAACATCAGAGGCATGACGATCCCGGTTGCGGATGGAACTATTATGCTTGACGTCTCCAGATTGGATCGGATCGTCGAAGTCAACCATGGGATGATGACCGCTACCATTCAGCCTGGTGTGACCTTCGGCATGCTAGTGGAAGAAACAAAGAAGCACGGACTTCGCCCGGCTTTTCCGGACGCACCACTAACAGTCTCGGCAGTGACCAATAATTATCTTCGCGGTATTTATCAAACAGCGCCGAGAGACGGGCTTGACCACATACTCTCCTTTGAAATCATACTCCCCAACGGGGAAACACTTCAGACAGGATCCAGATTGCTTAAGAGAGACCTGCCATACTTCAGATACGGGCCTGGTCCTGAGATTGCAAGCCTCTTCATAGCAGGACCCGGAACATGGGGCGTTGTAACAGAACTAACACTCAAACTCTACCGCATCTTCGAGCATCAGAAGGTCTACTATGTCGGATTCGATGATCTGGAGAAACCAATGGGATTGCTTGATCGGGTGAACCGAGAAGAGCTCGTTTCAGGTTGTCGGTTCGTGGACACCATCCACTGGTTACCACCTTACCTCGGCACTTTTGACTACGAGTATGAAACGCTGCCAGAGTTTGTAGTAGTACTTGTTGTTGAGAACCAGGACAGGATATTCCAGGCGCAGGACCATATCGTGCAGACTTATATCGCGGAGAGCGGTGGAAAAATACTGGATCTTCCACAAGATCTTGTAGACAACCTCAAATGCGAGATGCTTGGAGCAGAGACATCTCCCATGATATTTGGGTTCAAAGGTAACTTCTACTGCGTAGGCTACTACGGACCACTCAACCTATTACCACAGTACTACCGAGACTTCAAAGAGAACGCTCTTGAGATCGGATTCGAAGCCGAGGATATCAGCTTCTATGCGAACACCATTGCACGCTTCCACGGACAGAGCACTTATTACGAACTTGAGATATATTTCGACTCGTCAGATAAAAGAAGCGTTGAGATGCTGCGCACACTCCACGCAAGAACAGTTGCAAACCTCCTCGAGACAGGCATATACGGATGGTTCAGACCCTACGCAGGCGTAATAGAACCAACACTCGATCGCATCGGCAACTTTGCAGACTACTGGAAGAAACTACAGAATTTCATCGACCCAAACGGCATAATGAACCCGGGAAAACTGTTTTAGAGTTGATCCGTTGAAGAATTAGCTGGTGATCTGAGTCAAACGTTTATGTTCTATTATATTTCTTCTCCGATTAGATAATCTATCACATACTCTGATAGATCGGTGGAATACTCTCCAATTCTCAGAACACTTTCAATGATTCCGTTTAGTGGAAGTGCGACCCTGCCGCTCTGTGCTATTATCTGATCGGTGATTTTTTCGCATTGGTCGATGAGATCTTTTCCTTTTTCGATGTTATCATTTGACAATTCGATGTTTCGCTCAAAGAACGCATCAACACCCTCTGTAAGTATATTGATTGCAAGATCACTTGCATTAACGATTTCATGCGTTATAGCACTTTGATTTATACTTTCATCCTCGAGGTCTAGTACTTTTCTTGCAATCCTGCATGTGTGATCTGCGATGCGCTCGAATAGCTTGCTTACCCTTGTGTAATGCGATGCGCTCCAGATCGTTGCTCCCATCTTATCTGCCACTTTAATGTCTTGTGATATAAGGTTTGCTTGTCTCATAACAAGCCAGTGCAGCCTATCAACCTCGTTATCATTCGTTATAACATCCTTTGCAAGTACTGGATCTCTATCAACAAAAGCGGTTATCACACCTTTGTACATGCTCTTTATTAGGATGTACATCCTCTGAATCGTTTTATCAAACGGCATCTCTGATGGGTTTAAGAGATCCTTTGTTATGATCATATTCGCTGTCTCCTCTATCACCTCAGGGCCTATTGTTATCTGGCAGAACTCTTTCACAGCCATACGGATACGAGCAGGCATCTCTACTTTTGATACAACTTTGATTGTCTTATAACCTGATATGTATGCTCCTATGAGCGAACGGAAGATAAATTCTTCTTCTGTTTTTGCGTCAGTTTCGAATATTTTGACTCTCTTATTTTCCTCCTCGATTATGGAGGGGGTTATAATGAGTGTCCCGTCCTGCCTTATGATTATCCCAAGAGGGTCGTTCTTCTTTATTTTGAGTGAGTTGATCCATGCTTTGGGGAGTGAGACGATGTAGGATGATCCTCCTGTGACCTGTACCTTTCTAATCTCCATAACTATATAGATCTAATGTGACTATGTATATAAATATATTCTATGTCGAGAAAATATATATTTACAACCTCCCTTACTCCCTGTCGTGATATGATATGAGATGGTTGAAGAACAGTACTGGAGCACGGATCGTGCTTCTATTCGTCATAGTATCGCTTGCTGGATCAGGTTGTGTCAGCGATACGAATAGCGGTCATGTGGATAGTGAATCGATGAAGAATGTGAAACTTCAGATTGCAGGATCAACAACTGTGCTTCCGATTGCTGAAGAATGTGCACGCATCTTCATGGAAAAGCATCCGGGCAGCAGGGTCGATGTTGCAGGTGGAGGATCATCACACGGAATAAAGTCTGTTGCAGACGGCACGGTTGACATTGGGGATGCATCTCGTGACATTAAAGATAGCGAGCGAGAGGCATACCCTGAACTTGTTCCCCATGCGGTTGCAAAGGACGGGGTTGCACCGGTTGTGCATCCATCAAATCGTATAAATGCTCTTACAATGGAAGAATTGCAACAGATATACACAGGCGAGATCACGAACTGGAAAGATCTTGGTGGATCTGATGCCGAGATCGTTGTTGTCTCCCGTGAGGAAGGCTCAGGAACGAGAGACTGCTTTGAGAGCAAGGTTACGAAGCCCATAGGTGAGGAGATCACACAACATGCGATCATTCAGGATTCAAACGGGAAGGTCAGAGCGACAGTGGCTGGAAACGAGCACTCAATCGGATTCTTATCACTTGGATATGTCAACCATGAGGTAAAAGCACTCACGCTCAATGGAGTTGAGCCAACGGTTGAGACTGTTCTGAGCGGCGAGTATGCGATTTCACGAACGCTCTGGATGATAACAAAGGGTGAACCGGACCATGCTGAAGAGGCATTCCTTGACTTTGTAATATCAGAAGAAGGGCAGCGAATCGTTGAAGAGGTGCACTTCATACCTTTGAGGTAGCGGAATGACACAGATCGTGCATCTTTCAGATATCCATATATCAGAGTATTACTTTCTTTCCGATGTTGCAGAATCTGTGCTGCAGAGTATCAATGAAATCTCTCCAGACATAGTGGTCGTCACAGGAGACCTGACCCATAATGGATCACATCAAGAGTTCAAAGACGTAAAAGAGTACATCGATCGGATTGATTGCAGAAACAAGGTGATAGTCCCTGGAAATCACGACTCAAAAAACCTTGGATATCTATTATTTGAGGATCTCTTTGGAGCACGATCGCAATGCCACACCTTCTCTGGTGTCACGGTTGTTGGGGTGGACTCATCAGAACCCGACATCAATGATGGACACATCGGAAGGGAGAGTTACGATTGGATTGCAAAGAGTTTTGAAACGGATGATTTCAAGATATTCGCACTCCACCACCATTTGATCCCGGTTCCGATGACAGGACGTGAGGTGCAGATTCCTGTAGATTCAGGGGATGTGCTCGAACTGCTTCACAGGTGTGGTGTAAACCTCGTGCTCTGCGGACACAAACATGTGCCTTGGGTCTGGAGACTGAATGATATGTTTGTCGTGAATGCAGGAACTACGTCATCGAAGGACATCAAGGCAAGAACAACACAATGCTATAACTTAATCGAGGTCGATCGCGAGGCTTTGCGGATCTATCAGGTGCTGCCTACAGGTGAGCGTAAGTTGATCATCGACCCAATTCATGAATCAAAGAACGAGTGAAAGGATAATAGAAGTATCTCTTTTTTTAGCAGCTCTACTTGCGATTGTAATCGTTCTTCTCATCCTGTTGTTTCTAATAAAAGAGGGTGCGCCTGTTTTAATCAAGTTCGGACTCCGTGACTTTGTTCTCGGGATGAACTGGAACCCAATAGCGATAGTAGGCGAGCCGTCATATGGCATCTTTCCAATGGTTGTAGGATCCATATATATTGCCATTGGCGCCCTTATCCTTTCAATTCCGTTTGGGGTTGCATCTGCGGTATTTCTCATCGAGATTGCACCAGGATGGGCGCAGTCAGTAATAAGACGCGGAATTGAGCTTCTCGTAGGCATTCCTTCTGTAGTTCTCGGTTTCGTTGGGCTTGTTCTTCTCGTGCCACTTATCAGGCATACGTTTGGCGGATGCGGCTTCTCGATTCTTGCAGGCTCGATAATCCTTGCAATAATGGCGCTTCCCCACATAATAACAATCTCAGCAGATGCAATTGCTAACGTACCTACCTCAACCAGGGAGGCATCATTAGCGCTTGGCGCAACCAGATGGCAGACGATAAGACATGTGATACTCCCCTCTGCAAGATCGGGAATCGTTGCAGCCGTGATACTTGGCATGGGAAACTCTATTGGTGAGACGATGGCAGTCCTGATGGTCACAGGAAACACCCCGATTCTGCCAGAGCCGATCTACAACGTGCTTGATCCTGTTCGAACGATGACATCAAATATCGTAATCGAGATGAACTATGCAGCACCCGGGGATCACCAGCAAGCACTCTTTGCAACCGGAATCGTGCTCTTCCTGATGGTTGCAATCCTCAATGCAATATCACACACCATAATACGATCTAAAAGGGTGTCCACGCGATGAAAACGATTATTCCACGGAATACTATCGATAAGATGGCAACTGTCATGCTTTGGGCGTCTGCTGCCTCTGCAATGCTACTCCTCAGCTACATAATTGGATATATCCTACTCAACGGGATGTGGGTGGTTAATCTTTCATTCCTGCTTGAATCACCACGCCTGAGCGGTGCAGAAGGCGGGATATTTCCTGCTATTGTTGGAACGCTCGCCCTTGTTGCAGTTGCGATCATAACAGCAGTTCCCGTGGGAATTGGGGCAGCCATATACCTGACATCATACGCACCTGATAACGCTCTCACCAGAACCATCAACTTTGGCGTCGAGTGCCTTGCTGGCATCCCATCCGTTGTGATCGGGCTCTTTGGGTATGCGTTTCTCGTGATATACCTTGGCTTTGGTTTCTCAATTCTTGCAGGTGGACTCTCCCTTATGTTCATGATACTGCCATGGACGGTAAGAACATCAGAAGAAGCGATAAAGACAGTCCCAATGGAGCTTTCAGAAGGGAGCCTCGCACTTGGCGCAACAAAGTGGCAGACAATAAGACGTGTCGTTATACCATCTGCCATCCCGGGAATAACAACCGGGGTCATTCTCGGCATCGGGAAAGCGATCGGTGAGACTGCAGTCATCATGTACACGGCAGGCTCTTCGCTTCTTCTACCGCACTCGATCTTTGATCCTGTGCGAACGCTCCCATACCACCTGTACATACTTGCATCAGAGGGAATATCTGGTAAAATGGCTTACGGCACTGCTGTTGTACTTTTAGGAATGGTTCTTGCTATAAATCTTCTTGCAGTCGCTATTCAGCGCCGGTATGAATCGAAAGAGGTGAAATAAAACGAGCGAAATGAGGAATAATGTTAAAAGTCGCAATTTGACTGAAGTTGTTAAGAGAGGTGAAATCATTGCATTAGAACTATTATTACTTGGGTTTCTGAATCGTTATTCTGTATAATTTGCATTCGTTGCCCGCTGTGATCGTAACATCTGTGCTCTTGCAGGTTGGGCAGGTGATCTGGGGTGCGTTGAAGTGAAAGTCTTCAACAAGGTTAACTTCCCCCTCGTATCCGCACTCTTCACATTCGATTGCTGGTTTTATCGTGTTTATCACGAGTTCTGCATCTGCAATGACCGTGTTCTTTGTGGTGGTCTTGAAGATGTGTCTGAGCTGGTCTGGGTTTAGGCCTGTCAGTTCTCCAATTTCTATGTGAATCTTGCTTATTTTTCTTGGTTTTTCTTCTTCTGCCGTTCTGATAGCTGCATCGACAAGAGCTGCTGCAATTGAGATCTCATGCACCACCCATCACCCTTCACTAATCTTCTACTATTATTTCTATGTCCTTTTTAAGCTCGATCTCTGTTGCTGCAGCGTTTATCAGTGATGTGAGTGCACAAACTGTCCCAATTCCTCTTCCAAGCTCATTTTCTCCTTTCTTGATCAATGCCGTTATGTAGTTGTTCATCCGAACATCGGTTTCAAGCTCCCTATCTTCGAGCCTATCAAGAATGCGATACCCCACACCGCCAGCATCCTTACCTCGCGCACATATCCGGGTCGGGCACACCCTGCAGTACTCCTTAAAGAGCTCTCCCCACTTTGAACCCGAAAGCCCTGCCTCAATCTCGGCACAGACCCCACTGTAGGCTATACAACACCGACTTGCACTCCCAATAACTTCCTCGCCTCTAAATATCCTGCAGCAGACACGATTACCCCCATAAGTGAAACGGTTCTCAAGTCCCTGTTTGAACTTCTCATACCCCGTGTTCCGCGTGCCCTCGAGCCGACGGCGTATCTTCTCTGCAAGCTCAGGAATTCTCGGAAGTGCCGCCGCCGTGCCACACGTAGGACAGTACGATATCGGTCCGACACACAACTCCTTATTATTCTCATCCATGAAAACGACCTCGATACCCCACCCACTTCTTCGGATCACAACCTTTCCCCCCTGATCCCAGATCTCGTTGTACGCAGCAACAACGGGTGTCACCACACGCCCGTATCCATAGATCTTCGAGACCTCCTCCATATCGATTAAGCACTGGAGCGATTCAAGTAGACTCTCTCCAACACTCTTTGTGTAAAATCCACCCTCGACCATTGCAAAGAGGATAGCAGGTGGCCACGTGATGCCTTCACCCTCCCCCACCACATAACCCCGTGAATCTATGATTCGTGCCCTTATCCCATCGGGTCGCTCCCAAGCCGCAGCGTACCCTCCGTGTTTTGAAATTGCTCGAAGTGTACGATGGCATGTGCCACAATTACCCTCCAGCGGATCTATCTCTGCTGCTATCTCCCTTCTTATCGTCTCAACAAAATCCATACCAACCCACCTCACGACTTTCTAATTAGTATCTTGAAACATTCGCCCAGTTCAACAATCTCCAGAACTTCATGACTATGCATCCCACACCACCGCGGAATCGTCTTCTTAGCCTTCTCATCATCGGCAAAGACCTCAAGCAGAGACCCAGACTCCATCCCCTCAATCCTCTGCTTGACATAGAATAGCGGGATTGGACAAGTCAACCCACGAGCATCCAAACACTCCATAATAAAATATAATGGTCTTTTGTGATACTTAAGAGTATCTCCAAAAACCTCTATCAAAACGCACCTCCTTAAAACACGACGGCGCAAGATCAACTTCTAAAAAGGAAAATAAAAAATATTTTTGTAATTAATAGTTTTTACTGCAGATCTACTGGAAAAGTCTGAGTTCCAAGCATATTCAGAATTATTTATAATATAAAAATATTAAAATAAAAATATATAAAAAATTGATTCACAAACACAATGGCTTACACGTTTTAAATCTACTATTAATCTTATTATATGCCCACGCTTAAAAAAACTCGCTCTCTGGCTTGTCCCAACTGCAGCAGAGCCGCGGGACATAAGACATAATAATCAAATCAAAACATACTGGCTGTGTACGCTAAATCTTAAAAAATGAGTAGATAATAGAATATAAGAGTTATTCTTCAGTTGGATACATCGACGATTGCCAATAAATATTATCTTCGATTCATAGCAAGTTGGTCTTTCTGTTCTACCAGTTTTAACACTGTACGAGTTGACACATCCCTGTGATGGAAAGGCATAAATAATAAAAACGTATTAGTACCATAGTAATTTGATGCCTAAATAGTAATGTGTGATAAATGGTTGTGATATAATATGGCTGAGACACGATACAATAGCAAAAGAATGCTTAGGAAAGTGAGTAGAAGTTCACCGAATAGGAACAATCAGCAACATGAACGATAAGGGGTGAGGTAAGATGATAAAAAAAGCTGAGAGAGAAGAGACAAAAAATGTGAATAAGACCACACGCCTAACACTGATAACAGCTCTGGTAGTGCTCGTGATAGCTGTGATGGCAGGGAGTGCGAGCGCTATTTCATATGTCACAGTAACTTCCCCAAATGGTGGAGAGAACACGAGCGGAACGACGAATCTTATATGGGATTCAGATGGAACGGCCGGAGACTCAGGCTCGTTCGCGCTGGCATATAGCGCTGATAATGGAACTCTGTGGAAGAACATAATAGTAGGTCTATCTTGCGACATGAGGTCATATTCATGGGACACAACCACTGAGACACCTGCGGGTTCACCTGCGCCTAACGATGGAACCAATTATGCATTTAGAGTAGCCTACAGTGCGAATGGTTCAATCATAGATCGTTCGGATGATATATTCACCATTGACAACACGGCACCGACTCTTGACGTGCTTGACTCGCCGATTGAGGGTGTGAATTTGTCTGCCAGTTTGGTTTGGATTAATGGGTCGTACAATGATACTGGTAGTGGTGTTGATGCGTGCCGATGTTTGATAGTGAGAGTAAGACGAGTAGCTGCTACAATTACTCGATAACACTTTCAGATGGTAGTCATAATGTATCGGTTGATGTCTGTGATTATGCTGGTAATTGGACACCGACCAATTATACCAATAGCACTGCTCCATGGATCAATGCTACTTTTATCGATAATGGGACTGGTGTCAATGTGAGTGCCACATTGGTGATGGTGAATGGTACTGATGTTACATCGAACTCAGCAGTGAATAATGATACGAGTATTGCCTACCTGGCGAATCTCAATGATTCAACGCATATGGTGAATATATCGATCACAGACTACAATAATCATACCGCATGGCAGAACTGGACATTCGATGTTGATACATTATCACCGACTCTTGACGTGCTTGACTCGCCGATTGAGGGTGTGAATTTGTCTGCCAGTTTGGTTTGGATTAATGGGTCGTACAATGATACTGGTAGTGGTGTTGAT
>NJEL02000015.1 GCA_002254825.2 Methanosarcinales archaeon ex4572_44
GAAAAAGAACAAAATCCAAAATTGGTTTCGGGTAAGATGCTCAGCCCTTTCTTTTACGCATAACGTCTGCTGCAAGGGTGAAGAGAACACCTGCGATCAACAACAGAGAACCAATCCACAGTACATTCAAGAGGGGGTACCGCTTGACGATCAGCTCAATACTCCCAGTTTCAAGCCGACACGGGAGCATACCTTCAAGATCAACGATGGTATTCGAGAGCATGCCATATCTCACAGCAGGTCTGCTGACAAAGCCGAACTGGCGACTCTTCATGTATGTTGAGGTCATACTCTCATGAATACCACCATAAAAGAGTTCGAGATCCACGATCTGAAGCCAGTCACTCCCAGTCTGCTCAACCCTGAAATCAACCAGCTTCACACCAACCCCATCATTTTCCTTGTGCACGCCTTCCTCGTCGAAAGAATAATCGAATTTGCTTGTCACTGCAAACGAGGATGCGATCACGGCGCCCAGCAAAATGAGACCGAATCCAAGATGGATGAGATTTACCCCACCAACATGCGCAAAAGCAACCCTCTTCTTCAACCTCAGATCTCGAACCATCTTGAAGAGCACATTACCCACAATAAAGAGCGCAGGTGGTAGAATTACGAGAGCATGGTTGGATGCAGCAATGCCGAGTACAACTGTTGCAACGATGAAGACGAGAGCTACATAAGCGATTCTGAGGCTTTGCACCCTGCCGTACATGATGCAGATGCCTATGAGATATGCCAGGGCTATTGTGAGTGGATAGAGGAATGTGTTGTAGAAGCTGGGTGAGATCATGGTTTCATAGCCCATGACTCTGAGAAGCACCTGGATGTTTGGACCCCAGAACGTTACAAATGCAAGTAGTGTCAGAATCAAAATCGTGAAATAAAAGGTATTCTGTGGTGCAAATGCTGATAAAACATCAGTTGACTTTGACTCTGTCTTTTCTCCACGTAAAAATGCTAACAAAATGGAAAAAATCACCGCAATCACCATAAAGCCAAAAAGCAGGAGTGTTGTGGGAGATTCCAAGTAGGAGTGGATCGAATCGTATATCCCGCTTCGTGCAACGAAGGTTGCCTGGATGCACCCGACGAAACTGAACATGCATAGGAGAGGGTAGAGCCTGCGGTACTCACCTGTTTTGAACCTGACCGATGCATGGAGTGCTGCGGTTATAAGGAGCCACGTTGCAAGTGCCATTGATTGGATTGGATCCCACTGCCAGAACCCTGCCCACCCAAGCATTCGGTTCGCCCAGATCCCGCCAACTAGCATACAGATGCTTAGGAACAACCATGAGAGCCGTAGTTGATTCTTGACATCGAGCCTCCCGCCATGGGTGAGGTATGCAGCAGATGATGCAGCAGGAATCAGTGCGAAGGCGTATGCTATGAAGGCTGTTAGGACGTGGATCGGCATGAGGATATCCATGAGAGCAGGGCTTATAGCGTTTCCAGCGGTTGGAAGGGTGGCTCCTTCAGTTAAGAATATCGATCTGAACGGATCAACCATGATCGTGAGCAGGAGCAGGAGAGTGCAGATGCCAAACGCATACATGCAATCGAGCATCTCTCTACTTTTCTGTCTCTGCTCCAGGTAGATGAATGTGACTATGGTTGAGAGCCATGCCCATACGAGGTAGGTTCCACTTTCTCCTACTGCCATTGCTGCAAGCCGATAGAGAATCGGCAGGCTGCTGCTTGAGAACTGCCAGACGTAGTATATGCTGAAGTCGAGTGTGACAAAGGCGTATGCCATGAATAATACCGATGCTGTTGTGGATAGAGCAGCGATTCGTGCAGACCACACACTAATTTTTATTTGTTTAAAAAATAAAAAAATGGTCGTTAGGAGTGCGGATATGAATCCGATGTATAGAAGTAGACCTCCAATATTCATCTGAACCGTCTCCAGACAAAATAGAAGAGCCCGATCAGAACCACTCCCATAGGTACAACTAATTTCAACAGAAACTCTGCCAGCACAAGTCCTTCTGGTTTTGTTACCGTGAACGTTGCAACCCCTACCCTACTCCAATCTCCAGCCGAATCTTTCACATGTGTGTAGATCAGATGCTCCCCATAGTACAACATGGATGTGTTGATCGCGTCGCCAAGCACCGCCGAGGACTCATTGGATTCTCCTATTATATATTTCAAGTATGTTCCAGTGCCTTCAATGCCGAGTTCATCGATGAAGTACTCGGCACGCGTGACTTTCATCAGAGGCGGCAGCACCACCGTGACCCGGAGAATACACATTTCACCTTTTGCAACAGTCTCAGGTTCCACAGTAACTCCAATGCGTGGCACAAATTCGGTCGCTGCGAGACTGTGGAAACTAATCGGATCGGAACCACCGTGACAGATCGTGCAGTTCGGCGCAAAACCATGTGCTGTGCCTGTAGGAGATCGACCTTCAGTACCCATATTCGTAGCATTGAACGGGATCGCTCCACCATAATAGGTATGGCAGTCCTTGCAACCAGTGATGTTCCCAGGCGTCCAATCATCCCAACCAGGAGGATTCTCCACTGTTCCGCGTGCGTACGGATCGAAGTGGAAGCTGCTCTCGCCTGTGGCATTATGGCAGGAGGCGCAGGTTTTAAACGGCTCGTCTGAGGCGTCACCGATCGTATACATCGTCCCGCGTGTGATACCTACCGCTTTTTTCCGTGTCTCGTTGAATAGGTCAACGTCGTCGCCGTGGCACATGTAACACGGTTTCAACGCCTCCTCACTGACATTGGCTTCGAGGTGTGTGAGGTTGTGGAATACATCTGCCTCTGGGTTGTGGCAGAGTTTGCACGTCGCAGTCTTGTTCACCATCTGTATCAGAACACCAGAATAATGAGCCGATCCATACTCGGTATGGCAGTCGATACACTTGATACCCTCAAAGGGTTGGTACTCCCTTCCTTCATGGGGCTCATGGCAGTCTTCACATTCCAGTGTAGTGTCTCTTGCGCCAGTGACACCTCTCTTCCCCACCATGCTTGGCATGTGGAACTTGCTCACACCCACTGGGTCGTGGCACGCCTCACACCCGGACTTCACCCGCACTCCTTGTCCGTGTCTGAAGACACGTATCTGCACATCTGGCTTGTGCGGGAAGACGCCATCGACACTGTGGCACTGGAAACAGTATCCAAGACTCTGGTTGTACCGCAGAACTTCAAGTGATTCGTGAAGCGTTTCGTTGGTTGCGTTGTGGCAGATCTCACACGTGTACCCATGATTTACAAGTGTGTCTGCCCGTTCGGCTGGAGCCCCTGGGTAATGCGTCTTTATTAGAGGTATCTTGAGTTCTCCTGAGCGTTTTTCATCAAGGTGGCAGTTCTCACACGCCCGGGTGATGGTGATCCCTTCCTGGTGGAAGTTGGATAATCCTCCCCCTACATGGCACCTGGTGCAGTTGTTCTCTGAGTTGTGCCGCTCTACCTGGGGTGCATCACCCCAGAGCGGTGCATTTGTGGTGTTGTTGTGGCAGACGCCGCATTCAATGGTATCTAATAGGTCGCTCCGTGTCGAGTAGTGTGAAACATCAGAGGCTCTATGCTCCTCGTCTGAGAGCATGTTTGCGTGGCAGTCCCAGCAAGCGACAGTCGTTGAGATTTCAGCCTCAGGGTAGTGTGTGTAAATCTGTTTTGCCCCGAACTCATCGTGTCCATGACAATAAATACACCCCTGGGGCGTGTTGTTTCCGAGGTATGGTGTTGGGTGCACCATGGGCTCGTCACCTGTCCCATTTCCGTGGCACGCCCAGCAGGCACGGTTTCTATCATCGGTTATAAAACTCGTAGAATTTTCCCTGTGATCACTGTTGAGGTCAACATGAACCCCTTTGCTGAACCGATCCATATCGATCTTGATCGGTGCCACTCCATTTCCTGAGTGGCAGCTGATGCAATCAGCACTGTATCCACCAGGTGTGAGCGTGTACGAATGGAAGGTCGCAGCAGAGTCCGCAAGATCGTCACCCACCGTTATACTCGTATCAAGAGGAAGATACTTGAGCGGCGTTCCAGATGGCAGTACCCGTGTCTCACGATCAAGCTCTTTCAGTTCATCGGAGATTACCCGCACATCGCTAAGTACAATGTATGAACTCCCGATGAAGACACGGTCGAGCTTTGCCCTGACCACATCGATCTCTCGGCTGAGCACCCACTCCTCGTGCGTGAAATACTCTCCAGTATTAACTATTATATCTTCTTTTAGGATTCCATTTTTGTATAACTGTAACCGTGCATTGCCCCGCTCCTGGTTCACATCAGAGACATGGAGCACGTATCCGTCTCCAAGATCCCAGGACTCCCCGATCCCAAGCATCTTGGTCTCGCCGCGAGTGAAGTTTATTGTCAGTCGTGCAAGTGTGACGTTGTCTGTACGTCCAAGTCCTGGGTGTATCTCTTTCTTTAGCACGTAGTAGTCTGTTCCGTTCGGCATTCGCGCCCGGTAGTGGCTATCGTGGCACTCCCAGCAATCCGAGTTCTCGGTTTCGCGGTGGATGCGTGATGCGAGCACGATCCCGCTAACCTCTGCCACATACCTGCCATCGTCCGATGCAAAAAGTCTATCCAACGTGAGGTTGACAATCGTTGCATTCCCGCCTGTGGGCCCATGAATCCCACGTTCGAAGATATCGCCAATCAACTCGCGCTTAAGAAGATCGTATTCGAAGATATCACCCTCAGACACCAGTTCGTGCCTAAGCATCCTTCCATTCTGTTCAAAATCGAATATTGCGCCTTCACGAGTTGTCTCTACCAGCGTGAGGGTGTAGTTGTCCACGAGTTTCCACGGTTTTCCTGCTACAAGTGTCGTGTTCACCGTGGCATAATGTGTGTGGTTTCTCTGATCTGGTGGATCACCCCATTCATCCACGATCCAGGTGTGACAGCGCACACAATCCGTGGTCTCCAAAGGCTCTGAAATGAGATAATGGGCAGCCGTTATGTTAAGGCACTTTTCAACCGTTATGTTAGGTCTGCATTCGGTAACCACTGCACCATTGGCGTGGCAGAGAGCGCATGATGCGGTCGTTGGCACGTTGCTCTCGTTTGTCAGGTGTTTATGCACAAGAGGTGCTCGCCCAAATCCAGGATCAGTGTGACAGACTGTGCATTCCTTCGGAGTACTCCCAGGGTGTTTCATGCTCACGTTGATTGTGAGAGTAAAGAAGGTATCTCTGCAGATCCCGCTCACAGTTGCGGTCCATTTGCCAACTTGTGGAGTGCTGATATTTATACTGGTTCCTTCATAGTGGCCCCCATCTGGCGCTCTCAGTCTCAGCTCAAGAAGACTTGTGCCACTCCAGTCGAGGGTTGCGTTCAGTGCTGTGGCATTGGCTGGGATTGTGAAATCGTACGTAACCGTTTCGTTCTCCGCGATCATACCATTATAAACACGCCGTGGTGTGTGACAATCTATACAGTTAAGGGTCTTGTGTGCAGAGGATCTAAAACCATCTGGGGATATGGTTATGTTGACCATATCCTCGTGGCACTCAAAGCATGCACCGCTCTCACCCTCCATCGTTGGACTTGTCAGGTTCTCGCTATGGATTCTACCGCTCCCATGGCAATCGGTGCAAATCGCCCCGTGTGTTATGTTGGCGCTATCCGGGTCTGAGAAGACGTCGTTAAACTCGTTTCCACCGTTCTTGTGGCAGTACAAGCAGTATTTATACTCGGTAGAGTTTGCAGGATCGTAGAGCGCTGCTATATCGTTTCGACGGTCTCCGTAGTGCGATACGTAGTTCTTAGCCCTTGGATATTCCACTTGCTCTTCGAGCGGTGTGATCGTGAGGGACTTGTTGTGGCACGTGGTGCAGTTTGCATCCGTCCGCACGTCCTCGCCGGAGGGGTGGTGTTCAATTGCCTGAAGCGGCGTCTGATTCAGGTAGTTCTCATTCAAGGGGGTTGTGTTATAATGGCAGTCCTCGCACTCTGGCAGATCCTCTGCGTGTTTTGTATGGGAGGGGGCGGTCAGTTGCTCTGTGTAGTTCACGTGGCAGCCCCAACAGACCCTACTCAACTGGGTATAGTTTGTTGCACTGAACTCTCCTGTGATGTTATGATGAACGCTTGCAAAGAACCCAGTGTTGTTGATCACATAGCTGTTCTCTGTCACGTTCAGACCGCCCTCAAGGTGGCAGTCGGTGCAGTTTTCGCCGGCTGCTGCTTCAGGTTCGAGGTGCGGATCGTTATGGCAGAATATACAACCTATGTAGCTCATATCATAGTAATTCGTCATGGTGTGCCCGCCAGGCCGCTGCAGATGACACTCGGTGCAGTTCCTGATCAAGATTTCATGGAAGGAGTTGTGGCATAGGCGGCAGGTGACATCATCTCTCTCATCATTATTAATATCGGTGTGAGTATAGGATAATCCTTGGTTGTCCCACGAGGGCATCGGCTTTAGTGTCAGGGCTCCTGCAAGAGATCCGCTTGCGCTTGGATTGTGGCACTCTGAGCAGTTGTACGGTATGTTGATGATGGGTTTCCGCTGAATCGGATGGCTCGATGTTACTGCAAACCGTTTGATGTGTCATCGATTGGGCCTATCAGGGATAAGAGGAAGCTGTATGTCGGGTCGTCCCCGCTCACCGTCACACTTATCGCACCAGAACCATCCATATTGATGATGTATGTATTGGTCATCGATTCGTATGACATGAATTCTGGCAAGTAGTCTCGTATCGTATCGTTCAACTCCAACACTGCGTCAAACGGAGGATAATACAAACCCTCTCCTACAGTTTTACTGTATATTCCATGGCACGCCTCGCAGGAGACGTTCTGATGCACCCCGCTTCTGCCTACATCTATTCCACTCAGGCTGTGCGGTGCTGCGATCTCGTAGGTATCGGTTCCAACAGCTGCATGAATAAACGTGGTATGGCACTCTGTGCAGCCTGCCTCACTCACATGTGAGAGATTGTTGAACGGTGTCTGTTGGGTGATCGGTCGTTCGATCGAGGTTTTGCGATAGAGCTCTACGTTTGCATTTGTGTTGTTGAAGATCGTTGTCCACCCGCTCTCACCATAGATGAAACCGCCCTCGTGCCCGTATTTGATATCATGCAGGTGAATTGGTGTTGCTCGCAGAAACTGTGACGCATACGTACTGTGGCACTGGGTGAGACAGTTTCCCTTTATCTCTGATGTGACCTTGTCAGGGTGTATCATAGTGGTCTGGTTGCGGGTCGCCGGGCTTCCCTCGGGGCTGTATGCATCATGGCAACCTCGTGCCTGGCAGCCCCAGAGGGTTGTGTTGAAGCTTGCTATCGCAGAGACCTCGTTTGAGTTTATCGTGGTATTGAACTCGATTAGGTATCTTCCAGTGTAAGCATCATCAGGGTAGTTGAATACTCCATAGTATAACTGATGGAGACAGTCTTCCACAAGACCTATCGTCTTCGTGCGCTCAGTGAACGTGTCGCTAGTATAGCTATAGGATGGATACGAGACATTCACCTGCAGTCTTGGCGGCGAACTCTCGGCACCGCAACTGAAGATTGTATTGCCATCCGAGATTACTTTGATCTCATCGATCCACCACTCTCCACGAGTGGCAGCATCAGGGCTGAACAACTGGAATGCAACAAGTATCTTCTCGCCACTGTACCCGCTTAGGTTGGCCGTTTTTTGGACCCATCCACCGCTATCGCCCGTATAATTTGCAACCGTGTCCCAGTTTGCCCCCCGGTCGCTTGAGACCCTGACGTAGCCATAGTCTCCTGACAGGTTATACTTGGTGTAGAATGTTAGATTGACCGTTGTAGGTGCCTGCTGGATTTTTCCTATGAAAAGTCTTCTGAACCAATCGAAGAGTTGTGAGAGAATCCCCTGGGTGCTGTGAGAAGTCAGATCTATATCATCTGATGGGCTGCCCTGCAAGCTATAGTTGTCAAGGTAATGCCAGCTATGCATACCACTTCCAGCCCTCCAGCTATACCCTCCGCTGTATTTTTCTGAACTGTCCTGTATCCATGCTGGTGGCGAAAGCCCGCTCACAACACTCGTATTTTCCATAATACTTATTATTATTAGGTTTTTCTGCGGCATCCCACCATCATCCGTGTCCCACCAGTTCCAACCAGTGTTATTTCCACTTGCAAGGTACCCAAGCTGGTAAGGGGTTTGACCATAACCAAGTATCACGGTATAATTACCATCTGCCCCTGCAATGGAATCACCTGCACCCCATGCTGAGATTGAGAGAACGACGAGCAAGATCCAGCGAACAGAGGTATTCTTCATCCCACCACACTCCTCAATTTGATGCCAACCACGTACGACAAAATAGATAAAATACCTGTCAACACGAGATAATCTAGTGAATATTCTGGAAAGCCCTTAAAATCATATTTTGCACTGAATATCTGCAAAATAAATAATAAAACAAGTATGAACGAGATTATAATTAACGATCTTCCAATCAAGTATCGATTCTGGTTAAAAATCGATCTGAAGGGTTTGAAACACGAGACACACCTGTTACCAGCTGGAATTCGTTCACCAAGCCTTTCCAGATCAAATGGCAGGCTCTCTTCGACACGATACTTAGCCCATGTGAAGTATGCCGCTGCATAGACTGCAAGCCCGACACCCATACTACCGAGCAGTGTTCCACCACCATAGACCACATTGAAGAGCATCGTTGTGATCGGAATCGTCAGTATCGGAACAAATGCCCAGACCCACGCACTCGATCGCTGCCACAGATTATAATCATAGGTGATCTCAAGCCACCAGATGAGATAGAGCACGGTCAAGAGATACGGTGTGTAGGCACGTGTGAAGTTCAAGAGGAAGATAAAAGCAGCAAGAGTAATATTTACGAGCAGCACAATCCTGAGAAAACGGCTGACCTCTGCAGGGATATCAACACCATATGCCTCACTACCCGAGATCCTGAGCTCGGTTGAACGCTTCCTGAGCCTGTTGACATTGGCATTCATATTCTCGAGCCGCTCATCCAGCCGTTCGATCATCACCTGTGTACCTGCGATCTCTTCAAGAATCGGTTCAAGCCTTGAGTAGATCCCCGCCTCAAAACCTGTGTCGACCAATTGTTCAAGTGCGATCGTTCGTCGTGCAAGGTTGATCCCGCTCCATAGAGCCCCCACTCCGATCGATAGGATTGCAAGATTCATTACAACCTCTCGTATCTCAAACTCCCTGCCAGCAAGGACATCCATCAGTGGTTGATATGAAGAGTATATCAGGTATATCGATGCAATTATTATACAGATGGTTGATAGTTTCTCAGGGAATGAAGGATCTCTATTCAAAGGATAATCACCAATACAGTTTTTATAACGCCCATCATAATCATATACCTATTTAGCGTTTGCTGCTTGTTGCTGATAGTACGTAAAGCAGTATGCAGATGATGAATATCGTGAGCCCGAGCCTTTTGACACCTTGAACGATCTGGCTCATCTTGTACATCTCAGACCCGTATCTTGTTATCTTGGTCTTCTCTGGATTGAATAATAAGTATTCACCGATACCTTTTACTATTATCGGTTTTCCTTTAAACATCACGGCTTCCCCTTTTATCTCTTTTTCTTTAAGCGTCCAATCATCAGTAAACTGGGCTGCATCCCCTTTTGTCTTGATTCTACCATCTATGATCGATTGTATTCGATGAATGACAGGCATATTCACTTCTTTCACGTCGAACATGATGATCTCACCCTCTTCAGGGTCGATCTGAAGGCTCTGCATAAAAACCATATCTGTCACCTCAAGGGTTGGTGCCATGCTCCCAGACGTAACGATAGCAAGAAAGATGTACTTGTTTAGGATGATGTATGCCACAAAGATCGTGACAGCGAGTGGAATCAGTACAGGTGCGATCCGTGGTGTTCGTGAGAGTTCATGATAGTGTTGCATCTTCTCCATAGCGTGTTTTTTGCGATTGTGACTGGATCCCTTCAACAGGTGGTTGATTAGGTTCGGGACTAGGGAAGAATTTCTCACACACACGTAATATAAAAATATTAGCAAAATTAAAGTGATTAGAAAGAGTATTAGGGTGACTCGGTTGATGTGCCAAAGGTAGAGAAGTGTGAACGATAGTATCCCGACCAGTTTTTCGATAAATACCATAGTCTACTGAGATTTACATAAAATATCCAATAATTTAAAAATAAAAATGTGGATGATCCATCGTTTGGATCATCTCTCAGCTTGTATTCCCTTGGACAAGAGTCGTATTGGTTGTAACTTCAATATCCCACTCTTCAGTTGTTGTATTGATCGTTGCGTTTATGTCAAGCCCGCCGTACTTGTACCATGTGATATTTATGTTGGTGTGGGTATGGCATCCAATGCACGCAGCACTGTCGGTTGCAGCACCACTTGACTGATTGTAGAAGTCGCTGTGAGCAGAATCGGGATTGCTCAGCTGAACTGTTGCATTGTAGTGACAGTCCTGACAGTCCACCTTTATGGCAGCATGCGGCGTGGTCTGGTTCCGCCATGCATTCGTGAAATCACTTGCAGCGCTTGTGTTTGTGAGACCTTCCTGTGTGAAATCCTCAAAATTGTAACCTGTCAACGTTGAAGTATTTATGGCATAGTCCGTGAGAATCGTCTCGTTTATCTGATGGCATATGGTACACCCTGAATACTCGCCATAATTTTCATCAAAAGTGGCGTGTGCACCTCCAGCAGCTAAATTTGTATTCCATTCGTTGACCTCTGGCTGGTGACACTTTGCACACAGCTCCTCCATATCACCTGGATTTTTAACGCTATACCAGTGGTGCTGTCCCGTGAACATCGACATCGTCTGCGGTAATACGAAGAGACCGAGCGCCACAACAGCAACGGACAGTAACAAAACATTCCTTCCTTTCATTTTCCTTTCACCTCTTTATATATTAATCATAATAGTACGCAATTGTTAAACACAACTTTGATATAAACCTTTTCGTTTTGTTATAGTACTGGTTTTGATAGAGTAACCTGTTTGTATCTTAAAAATGATACTCATCATTGTGCAAATTTATAAAGATTTAAAAAAATCTATTCATACCCGCTTTTAGTCTCATAAATATTTTATTATCTATTTATTACAGAATATTTTGACTATTTTACTATTTATCCATTTTTTATACTCATTTATTCATAAATTTTCTATTCTACTGCGTTGGTTTTGAACAAGTTGCTTACTGTGTAAGCAACTGTTGATTACAGAGTAATATAACATCTGAAAAACCAGAGTTTTGGTGTAGCATCCGGGCAAGTTGATCGTCATCATGAGGAAATATCTTAAATAGGATATCGTAAAGTATAGTATAATGCATTGATGTACTAAAATGTACAATGAAGGGTGAGATATGACAATTACGCCAGACAATGATGAACCCAGAGACGTAATAGATGCTGCAGACACTCCGCGAGACAGGCTCGTCCAGATCGCAATCCCAATCAACACGAGTCTCACGCCACTCCAGGCATATGCTGCTCTACGATCGCACGATTCAAGCGGGTATTCCTACCTGCTCGAATCTGCTGAAAAGGAGAAACGTCACGCCAGATTCTCGTTTGTGGGTGCAAACCCTCTCGGAGTTATCACAGTGAAAAAAAGAGAAATAAAAGTTGATCTCTTCGCCAAAGCAAACCTGATCGATCGGATCAAATCAAACCTCGGAGAGGTGTGTGAAAAAGTCACAGCCACTGATCACATGATAACCGGGCAGATCAATACGGGTTGTGACGTCTTCGACTCCCTGCGTGCTGCGATAATGATAGGCGAGCCTATAAGAGGGATTGATTGGGGCCGTCAGGTATTTACAGCTGGTGCTATCGGATTTGCAGCTTATGACTGCGTTTACGATTCACACCTCCATCTGAAACCGTTCCAATCAAGGATTCCTGATGCACAGTTTGCCCTCACTGCAGAAACTCTCATCTTTGATCACCTCTCAAACAGGACGTATTTGGTAAAGACCGAAGAGTTGAGAGAAGATGCTGATCAAAGAGAGATACGAGCACAGATAGGAAGAAGGGTAAAAGAAATCGAAGAACTGTTCGCCAAAACAACTCCAGAAGACAATGTGGAAGAGAGTGATTCTTGTTTTGTTGGTTGTACCGCGGATAAGCGAGAGTTTGAGCTGATGGTGAAGCGTGCAAAGGAGCACATCATCAATGGTGACATCCTTCAGGTCGTGCTCTCACGCCGCTACGAGATCAAAACACGAAAGAGCGCCTGCAAACTGTATCAAAAGCTTCGAAAAGTGAATCCAAGTCCATACATGTACTTATTCGAATTTGGGAATCTCTCAATCATCGGTGCAAGCCCTGAAACCCTCCTAACCGTCAAAGATCGAAAAGTGATCACAAACCCCATCGCTGGAACATGCCCGCGCGGGAGAACGCCAGAAGAGGATGAAGCACATGCACGAGAGATGCTGTCAAATGAAAAAGAGCGAGCTGAACATGTGATGCTTGTTGACCTTGGTCGCAACGATGTCCGTGCCGTTGCAAAAGCAGGGAGCGTTGTGGTAGAAGACTACATGTCAGTCTTAAAGTACTCACACGTCCAGCACATCGAGAGCACAGTTACAGGCGAACTGCGGGACGAGTGTGACGCATTTGACGCCACCCGAGCAATCTTTCCAGCAGGCACGCTCAGCGGGGCTCCAAAGATCCGCGCAATGGAGATCATTCACAACTTGGAAGAGAACGCCCGCGGGGTGTACGGTGGTGGTGTGGGTTATTACTGCTTCAATGGTGATGCAGACTTTGCCATCGTGATCCGAACCATGATAAAAGAGGGCAACATGCTCTCTGTTCAAGCAGGCGCTGGGATTGTGGCAGACTCTGACCCTGAATATGAATACAACGAGACCGAGCGCAAGATGGCTGCGATGATTGAGGGAGTGCTCGGAGGTCTCAGATGAAGGTGCTCTTCATCAACAATCGGGACTCATTCGTCTGGAACCTTGTGGATTACGTCTCACGGTTCGAGCCTGAGACCCTGGTGGTACCACACACAATAACGGTGGACGAAGTACGGATGATCGCACCCGATGCAATCATAATCTCGCCCGGACCTGGCCACCCAACAAATGATAGAGACATCGGCAACTGTCTCAAAATAATCAAGGATTTCAGGGAGACTCCACAACTCGGGGTCTGCCTCGGACACCAAGCGATCGCGGTGGCATTCGGAGGCAAAGTCGGACACTCGCCAGAAGGTCCGATCCACGGAAAGACCGCTCACGTATACCACGACTCAAAATGCATCTACCAAGGAATCAAGAACCCGTTCGAAGCTGGACGCTACCACTCACTAACAGTCACACAGATGCCTGAGGAATTCATCAGAACAGCACAAACAAACAATGGCCTACTGATGGGCATGCGGCATGAGACATACCCGATCGAAGGAGTACAGTTCCACCCAGAATCAGTGCTCACGCCAACAGGACTGAAGATCATTGAAAACTTTCTGAAAATATGTTAATTTTTTGAATAGTCTCTAAGTCGACGGTTTTTTCTTTTCTCCTTTCAGGACTATTAGTTTTTCGAAAAAATATTTTTCGGATTCTAATTCGCTGGTGGTGTATCCGATCTCGTCCATTTTTTTCTTCACTTGGTCTATGTCTGTGAGGCTTGAGATTATGGTAAGCACTCTACCATCCACTTTCAGGTGTGTCCATGCTTCTTCGAGGAACTGGTTGATGGTTTCTCTCCCGTTTTTTCCCCCGTCGAACGCGTAATTGAGCCATCCTGGTATTTTTTCGTTTTTACTTGTTGGTAGATAGGGTGGGTTGAATATGATTACGTCAAAGGTGGTTTTTATTCCTTTAAGTAGATCTGTTCGTATTGTTTCGACGCGGTTGGATCTGGTGCATTTTGCGGCGTGGGGGTTGATCTCGGATGCTATGATTCTGACCTGTTTTTTCTCTTTTATTATTTTTGATATGATTCCGCATCCAGATCCGATCTCGAGCACGCTGTCATTCTCTTTTACCACGTCTAAGCTTGCGTTGAGCAGGAGGTACGTATCCTCTGCCGGGGCATAGGTCTGCGGTGTGAAGTTGACGCTTACACCGCTGTGGGTTATTTTCATTCTTCGAGTATCTGTTTCACTCGTTCGACGCACTCTGATAGTATCTCGTCCCGCACCCCTTTCAATTCAAGTCCTGCTGCACCGTCGTGCCCCCCTCCCGTACCACCGTGTTTTCTTCCCATTTCATCAAGCATTCTCCCGAGTGTTACGCCTTTTTCGATAGCTGTGCGTCTGGCTCTGCTGCTGATCCTGACATTGTCTCCGACCGCGCTTGCCACGAATGCAACGTCTGCTCCGATGTTCACGAGTGTTGCTGCAGCTGCCCCATTGAACGAGCTTACGTGAGAGGTTGCGATGATCCAGTCGCCCACCCGAACGATTCGTGCACGCATCGCTGTTTTCATCATTGCAATGCGCATCGAGACGTCGTGTGGCGTTGATGAGAGCAGATCAAGTACTTCACCATACTGGATCCCAGTTTCTTCGAGTAGGCTGGCAGTGGTGCGCATCGAGTCTGGCGTCGCGTGTTTGAAGTGGCCTGTGTCTGTGATGATTCCTGCTATCAATGCTATGCCCATTTCTACAGAGAACGAGTGACCTGCTTCATGCAGCAAGGTGTAGATAATCTCTGCTGTTGAACTTGTGGGCTGGTAAATGTAAAATTCAGCATTATTCAAGAGGTTGTTTGTCGTATGGTGATCGATGAGACAATATCTACCAAGTTTGATTCCATCAAGCTGAGCATGGGTGGATGTGTCGAGCAGAACCGTGATATCATACTTTGAGAGGTCGGTATGGCGAATTGGCTGCGTCTCTAAATAGTTGAGCAATGTGGCACTTATGCGATCAACACTATCTATAATGCCGATTGTGCCACCAAAAACCTCCCGCAGGGCATAAGCACTTCCGATAGCATCTGGATCAGCATTCCTGTGGCAGAGAAAGATTGGATTTTTGAATTCTGTCAGCAAGGAATAGAATTCATCGTGTGAGACATTTTTTCCCATAAAATATCAATAATTCTCACTCTGCCGTGACACCAGCCCCAGCCCCGAGAGCATCTTTCAACTGTTCCTGCAATTCAGTGAACCTGCTCTGAATGCGCTCTTCCTGACGAGCAAGTGTCTTGAGCCGAATGTCAAATGTCTCCCTCTTCTCCTTCAAGGACTCAACCGTCTTGTTCATATCGCTCTTAATCATTATTTCACCAATCGCTTGGTATATCACTGCATCATCCGGCGCATCTCCAAGAGCCTCCAATGCATGATCCACTTCACGCAGACTCAACTCTATCTGGTTCTTCTGCCCGACCAGCATCTGTGCCTGCTGCTGCATCTGCTGGAGCTGAGCTAACTGATTCTGGACCTTGGGTGGTATCTCTGAACTCATACCCTAATCATCTCTCAGATCGTATTTAAAACATGGGGTTTGCCAAGCTCACATGCGATCCTCACAAGCCGAAGCACCGAATTTAAAGTAGCGCGCATTGCAGTGAAATCCTCAGAATCTATCACAAGTTCGAGCAGATCATCTCTGCTAACCATGTCCACACGGCTCCGCAGCATCTGATCTCCAAGCTCCGGGAGAAGCGACCGATACACAACATCAGATGCAGCACCCAAGCCAATCTCAAACTCTGCTCTAAGCCTCACAGCAAAACCAAACCTATTTTATTACTCTGCAACAACCCGCTTAATCATCGTTGGCCGATGCTTTATCAATATCCGATGCCCACAATACGGACAACGAATACCACCACTGCTATAATCTATCTCCACGGTCATCTTACACCGCGTGCATTTATAACCCATTATGTCACCTCTACAGGTTTTATCAGATAGCTCAAGTAGTATATATAATTACAACACCTTAGCTATTCTCCATCACATAAAAAACCCTAAAAAATAATAGTTTACAAGTTGTTTCTTTGAAAAACCATCTATATGTTAAGTGTTTTGGTACGATGTTGGATACTGGGGTGTGTAGGATGTTTAAAGGTTAGATGGTGCTATTTTCAATCCACGGGTATTCTCTCAAGCTGACCTGCGAGATTCCACACCATAGTTCTGATATGTATGGGCATATTCGGATCGTTACTTATCTCATCAAGCTTGGAAATAGCCATGGCAGCCCTTACAGAGGAAGAATTGTCTTTTTTTAGTAGTATCATCTTGATATTCTCTATAACTCGCCGTATATTCCTCGGGACTGAGTCATCGCTCAGTATTCGTTCAAGTATTTCAATGCAACCACCAATAATCTCATCGGGATTAACGCTCATAACGACCAACTCGGCATGTTCACAGAACCATCATAGTCACTGGAAGACGAAGCCCCTCGTAACATATTCTCTCAGCATATAAACTTATAGTTTTATTACGCTGTAAAAAACACACTTTAAGGGACAACATACATTCCAATCATTTCTAAATAAGTTTTTTGGTAGATATGATATGACCTATGGTTTTTGCTTATGCGTTGACCCGGACTTGAACCGGGGACAACTGCGTCTTCAGCGCAGCGCTCTCCCAGACTGAGCTACCAACGCACGCTGGATTTGTTTATGTC
>NJEL02000016.1 GCA_002254825.2 Methanosarcinales archaeon ex4572_44
ATGAAATAGACCGGGAATACGAGGAGCGCTCCCAATGCAGCAGGGAAATATGCGCCCACTGTGTTGATCGTCTCCTGAGTCGGGTTTCCACCCCCAAGAAGAATTGCAAGCGCTGCTATCATCTGGTCAAAGAGTGGTCCCCAGTGAAGATGGCTGCCATAGGGGTAGAGTGTGAAGGCATCGTAGGTTAAGCGGTGCGGGAAGTTGGCGATTGTGTTCTCCACGAGTCGCATGTGGAATACTGCATCGTCATAGGCAAATCCAACAATTCCTCTTCTGAAGGTGCTGTCATACGGCACCACTGCCCTGATATAGTATGAGATGAAGAAAATTATTATCAGCAGCACGTATTCGATGTGACCGGGGAGGGATCTCATGGATGCTACTTTATCATATATCTTTGATCCTGCCTCTTCTTTTTTTTCATGCTCACTGGATGGTATTTTCATCTTTTTCTTAACTTTGTCCGGTCTCTTATGGCTCATAGGTATGGATCCTCCTTATACAAACTTTGGTCTTAAAGATACGAAGGTGTTGAGTGGCAATGGCTTATACGGTCTTCCTTTCATTCTATCTTTTATAATCTCTTCCAGCTCTTCCACACTCATAACCACTTTCTTGGGCTTTTTTGGAGTCGATTCTTCCCTGACCGTAACAGTAAGAGTCTGACCTTCAACCTCACTATCGCCCACCACCACCACATACGGTATCCATTCTCTGCCAGCATCACGTATCTTCCTGCCAACACTCGCGTCCCGATCATCGATATCCACACGACATGATAACCGTGCTGCAACCGACTCAGCATACTCGCGGTGCCGATCTGCAACAGGGATGACACGCACCTGGGTCGGTGAAAGCCAGAACGGGAGTACTGGAAGCTCGCCCGAGTCCGTAGCCTTCTGCGCCTTTTCAAGCAGTGCGTAGATACAGCGTTCTATGGCACCACTCGGCGAGCAGTGGAGTATGATAGGTCGTCTCGTCTCTCCACCCTCATCGATGTACCCGATATCGTATCGCTCGGCATTCTCCACATCTATCTGAACCGTCGAGAGAGCACTTGCCTTACCGAGGCAGTCGATGTAGTTGAACTCGAATTTCAGGACAAAATAGAAGAACCTCTCATCCCAGACCTCGACTAACACGGGCTTTTTCACAGTCTCGACAAGCTTCACTAAGAACTCTCTGTTATCCTCATAGAAATCGCGTGTGAAGCGTACAGCCACCTCGTAATCGTCAATTTTCAGTCCTATTGTCTCCATTAAGCGTATGCACATCTTGTACTGCGCGTAGAACTCATGAATCGCCTCATTCATATCAGAGCAGAGCGTGTGCATATCAGGCATGGTGAACGCTCGAAGACGTCGCAGTCCCACAAGCTCACCGCTCTGCTCCTTTCGGAAACTGTACCTTGTAAGCTCGAACATCTTGAGCGGTAAACTGCGATAGGAGATCGTCATGTCATGATTCATGAGAAATTGACCAAAACACGCTGAAAATCGCAGGAAAAAGCTTCTTTTATCGGATTCGATAGAATACTGGCGGGCAGGAAACCTGTCAAGGTACTTCTTTAATGTCGGGTGGTTCATGTCATACATCAGAGGCGTCTCGACCTCCATCGCACCAGCACCCAATGCCACATCACAGACGTACTCTTCGAGCAGACCCTTCAAGAGCCGACCCTTGGGATAAAACCGCATATTTCCCTGATCAGACGCAGGCTCGTAATCTGCAATCTCAAGCCGGCGCATAAGCTCAACATGCGGCGGCATCCTGTCAACAGCACGGCTCTTAGAAACCTCATAATCAGCAAAGACCCTGAGATTCGCGTGTCCTGTGAAATCAAAGCGATCAAGCTCCACAAGCTCTCCATCCGGCGAGAGAAGATACCAACTGGACTCTGCCCTCTCCTCTGCCAGAACAGCCTCAGAGACCACCTCACAACCAACATCACTAGAAGGTCGGATGGTACGTGACAACTCTGAAAGCGGATGCCCCTTACATTTGAGAGTGAAACCCTTATACCAGCCAAAAGGAGCACGCATCACCTCAAAATCAGAATCAAGCCCAGTTTCCAGTCCTTTCAGAACCGAAACAGCAACATCATGACTTGAAAGATCAGAACTGAGATGCGCATACGGATAGAGCACAACACGACCAACCCCCAACTTGCCAGCAACATCCTGTATCTCGTCACACCCACGCTCAACCACGCCCACAACATCAGCCTCGTCCACGGCCTCAACTGCAACGAACGCAACGAGCGCCTCATCCATCCTCCCAAAACGCATTCCTTCACCTATTTCTTCCCCCACAGGCGTCTTCTTCTTTACTTCATACTCCAGAAAATCAGAATGAACAAGCAACAACTGCATACCACTTTCACCAGAATTCGAACTGCTATGCAACCTAATAACAGATAAATCTCACTATCGCTTTCGGTCCACACGGAGTGCGAAGCAAAACCGCAGAGCTCAAAAACCTAAGTATTAAGAGCGGGGCGTGCAACTCGCTCTATAAAAAAACGTACGCAAAAATATAGAAAGGGGGTGGAGGGAGGTTTTTAGATATTCTTTATTTTGGTGGCCAGTTTGTCTCCATCCAACCAAATATACGTCCTGAGTCGGGTGGTCCAATCTTTACGTTGAGTCCTGTTGTGTCTTCTACGTCGCCTTGGAGGCGTGCTGCCATCCCTGGGAGTATCACTGTGTTGTGGCTTGTCTTTTCTTTAAAGTCGAAGCCTGCATTGTCAAAGGTTTCTTTGATCTTGGCTGCTGTCAGTTGTCCGCCTGCTACTGATGCTTGAACTCCGATACCGTCAGTATCTACTGTTGCGAGATAGCAGTTGATATCGTTTGATGATATGTCACTCTCTACTGTGTAGTATGTGAGTGCAAAGTTGGTGGTTATTATTACTGGTGAGTCCTTTGTCGGGCTTCCAACCTCGTATACACCTGGGTCGACTCGTACTGGTGTGCGTGGATCTGTGAAGATTGTGGATCGTATGTGTACTTCTGGGAGAAGTGCGTATGGCTCGATGCTGTGCATTATCATCATGTCGCCGTATTTGACCGTGAAGACTGATGCAAGCACTGTTTCCCAGTAGGATGCTGTGATAGGGTCTTCGTTTACCATCCATGATGTGATCGGTGTTGCCATTATTGGGTATGCGATATCTTTCTGTCCTTCTTTGATGCCTGCTCGTCGTAGTTTGAGGAAGTTCTCAAAGGTTGTTTTCAGTTGTTCTCCTCTTGGGTATGTGCCTGGATCGAGAATTATATCATTTATTCCGATCTCTTTGAAGCTTACTGCAAGTGTTTTCAGTTCGTCGAGGTCGCCAGGTGAGAAGAGCACTACTGGTGTTTTATGTTCGAGTGCAAGTTCTGATACTTGTTGCCAGTTCTCTTTGGTTGCTGCATATAGTATTGGTTTACGGTCTGCACAGACTTCGAGTCCAGCTGCAAGCACCTCCGGGTTGAAAGAGCAGAGTATGAGTGGTAGTGTGGTTGTCTCTGTCACTTTTTTCACTGCTGCCTTGAATTTTGATGGGTCATTGGAGGTTGAGCGTACTGCAACCATGTCGACTTTGAGGAATGCTCCTACGTAGAACTTCTTAAACTCGCTTATCTTCTTGACACGTCCCACGAGTTCTTCTTCGCTCATGGTATCGGATACGTCGTAGGCGAGGACTGTTGGGTCGAAGAATGTCAGCTGGTGGCGGTATAATACATCATCGCCTCCGATCTTAACTGCGGTCTCGCCAACTCCCGCGATAACTTCTCTGATCTCTGATGCGAGGAGTTCTGATAGTTCGAGGTATTTCTTCTTGTATTTGCCATCGAGTATCGGTGGGCAGTCTTCTATTTTGTTTGAGCGGTCGAGGAGGTGTGATGCGAATGCCATGCAGGTTGCTTCTCCGCATTCACCACAGTTTGTCTGTGGTAGGTACTTGTAGACTTGGAGTGGGCTGTTTACTTTCATGCTACCACCTCTGCCACCCAGTTTGAGAGATCGATTTCATCGGTCTTTATTGAGCCGAAGAGTGTCTGGGTTATCTCTTTTAAGACCTTCACTGCTCCAGGGTGCATCATCATGAAGAGATCGTTTCCACCGAGTGCGAGTGTGAGTCCTGTGACTATTTCCCAGATCGGTCCACGGTACTCTCGTGGCCCCCAGTCACTATCCTCTTTCAAGGGTGATGAGACCATCCACGCCTCTCTTGCACCCCATGCGTTGGTTGTGCCTGACGACATTGGGAAGTTGAGTTCTTCATCCCCTATAAGCCCTGCGAGTCTGATGCGCTCCATGTTACTGTAGGCATAGTCAAGCCCGTATCCAAGGGCTGCGGTGGTCGGATCCACAATGATCCGATCTCGATCCACGCCACATTGTTTCATGAGCTTGCGGTTGAGTTCTTTCTGTGCGTTGATCTCGAGTTGTGTCCATGAGAGCACGACGTGCCCATATTTGTTGGCTGCTGCTGCAATGCGTTCGTAGTCGAGGTTGAGACTTGCCGATGCAAGCAGACAGCGCTCGCCTTCTGCTACTTCTGCTGCCCTTTCCAGTACCAATGGGTCTTTTTCAGGATTTCCTGAACCACCTATCACGATTGGAACGTCCACTGCTTGCAGTACTTCTTCTACTGTCTTCGATGCTTCAACTGCTGGCGTGTCGTTGAGGAGGGGATCTGTACTTATAAGGTGGATTGTTACAAGGTCTGCGTTGAATTCTTTAACGACTTTCTTTGCCCATTCGCCTGGGTCTTCCATCACGTCTTCGTAGTTTGATTTTACTGCTTTTGCCATGCCGATTGGCATGTCGAAGACGTCAATTGTAACATAGTTTCGGTTGGGCATTGGCGCGTCGAAGTAGTAGGGAAGTGCTTTCTCTCCGCCGAGTGTTATGGTGTGTCCGCGTGTGCCTCCGTCGGAGGAGGTTGCTCCGAGTGTTACTTCCTGTATCTGTGTCTTCCATTCGTCGTTTGTACCCACTGAAAACTTTGATTCTATGAGTTTGCTCAGTTTTGGTACTGATGGGGCGAGTGGTTGTGCTGGCATGCCTGCGATCTGGTCGACAGGGTAGCCGACTGAGCGTGCCAAGTTGAGCAGGTACAAGCCTATTTTGGCAGTTTCCTGACCCATGGTATACGCAAATAAAGAATCAATGCCTGCTGCTGTTTCGTCAATCTCAAGTTCTATGTCACCTTCAAAGGTCACGCCTTCCAGTGCCTCTACATCTGCGTCCTTAAGTAATTCAATCACATCGTTTATCTTCATTTTTTTAGCCATATCTACACATTCTCCTATATGTTTGCTATACTCATAATCTCTTTAATCTGACAGTTGAATCAGGGTGACTTGCAAATGACAGTCCTCATGGTTCTTCTGCTTGGATACTAACGAGTTGGTCAACTGGATAGCCAATGGTATGTGCTAAGTTGAGCAGGTACATGCCCATTTTTGCAGCTTCCTGTCCAAGAGCGTAGGCTACCAATTGGTTTACGTTGAAACCACCTGTTTCATCAATTTCAAGTTCTATGTCACCTTCGAAGGCCACATTATCTAATGCCTCTGCATCAGCATTGTTGAGCAACTCGACTATCTCGTTTACGTTAAATCTTTTAGCCATATCGACACCATTATAGTCCTATCTTCTTTGCTATCTTCGCAACTTCAATAACTGACAGTGAGTCGGGAGGTAGACCAGCGAGTGGGAGTCCTTCAAGGTCGAAGTCTGCAATATTGTCGTCAAATGGTATCATGCCGACCAGCTTCAAGTTCAGCTCGGTTGCATACTCTTGGAGGCGCTCACGATTCGTATCTGTGACCTTGTTCAAGACGACGTACAGGTTCTCGATGTTCAGATCGAGTTCTGTCACAAGGTCTCTGATCCGTTCTGCCGTTTCAAGCCCACGACGTGATCCGTCTGTCACCACCAGCAGGTCTGTCACATCTCTGATGAGTCTTCTGCTGAGGTGTTCGAGTCCTGCTGCAGTATCTATTAAGACGATCTCATAGTTACTTGCGATCTGATCCATGATTCCGCGCAAGAGGTCGTTTGCATAGCAGTAGCATCCCGGTCCCTCTGGTCGTCCCATCACGAGTAGGTCGTAGCGTGGTTTTTCCACGAGCACACTGTATATTTTGCCTTCAAGAAGGCTTTTTTTGTTTGTGTCTGGTGGAAGTTTGTCCCGCTCTTCGAGCAGGGATTCGCGCATCCCGCCGACAGTGTTCTCTACTGTGTCTCCAAGTGCTGCTGGGAGGTTCGTGTCTGAGTCTGCGTCTATTGCAAGTACGGTGTTATTTCCTTCTGTCAGATATTTTATCAGGAGGGCGGCTACTGCCGTTTTTCCTGTGCCGCCCTTTCCTGTTATAGCGATTGTCTTCAAACGACAAACCTTGCTTATTCCTTCTTCTTCACTATTATTTTATCCACTGTGATCTTTGCGTTGGATAAAATAATCTTCAGACCGCCGCCTGCGCCCCCGGTTAGGGACATCGCTGGCATTTGCATCGGTGCGAGGGTTGGCATGCCGCCCATGGCTTGCGCTTCTGCAGGTGCAACATCTGGTGCAGCCTTCTCTTCCTCGGCTTCTTCAGCGGCCCATGTATCCACAATGGGGTGTTTCTTCTCCTGTAGGAAGCTCTTGAGTGATTCGATGTCGGCGGCATCTTCTTCTGTTGCGATGGCGTCCCTGATCTCGTCAGGTATGCTCTCTACTACTTTGTCCTTCAGCGCCTTCGGCATCCACACGACTTTCTTCCAGCCGCCATCTGCCTGGAGGAACTTTGGTGAGCGGAAGTAGTTGATGCCTATACCAAGGAATCCTACCACCTGTTTTCCGCCGCCGGTCTGTCCGGCCATCGTTGAGAAGGGCAGTCCGTTCGGTGCAGTGCCTTTGAAGTCACGGTCAACCCAACCTATGGCGTCAACCTCTGGCATGTAGAATCCAACCACCTCGAAGCAGCCGCATGATGTGTGTGGGTATTCGAAGAATGAGTGAATCCTGATTCTATCGAACATGCCACCAGAGAGTCTCACTGCAGCTTCATTGACACCGCTGTACTCTCCGCCAAGCTCGTCTATTACTTCACCCTTTTCTATTGGGAATTGTGGACCCTCTGGATCTACTTTGGCTGCTGCTCGCCCGTCAAACCAGTTGATTGCACCGCAGAGTGAGACGCGGTCGGGTGTGACCACGCAGACGTTGGTCGGTGCAAAGGACTGGCATAGTGTGCAGCCATAGAAGGTGTCCACGTCTTCATCGTGGAGATCCCTTGTTCTGGTATCTCTTGCATCGTATACTTTTCTGGCTTCTTCAAGCTCTTTCTCCACCTCTGTCATATCTGTGATGAATGTTGCTTCTATCTTCTCTATGAAGGGCAGTTCGTTCTTGAACATCATCATTGTGGCTTCTGCAATCTGTTTGAGTGATTCGAGTCCTTTACTTACCATTTCCTTGCTGACTCTAACCCAGATGTCGTATCTCTGGTTCAGGTGCATGTAACCCTGGATGTAGTTCTGGAAGTCGTGGTTTCGTCGTTCCACGATCGATTCGATGTCTGGTTCTACTTGTTCGCCTGCTATACGGTAGATCATTGCATAGGGGTAGTTCGAACCTTCTTCCATCTCTTTTAGATCTGGGCCTATCAGTGTCACTTTGCCGTCTTCGATCTCGTTCATCTCTGCGGAACGTACAATTTCAAATCCTTTGGATTTTGGTCCTGCAAGTTCCACGTACAGGTCATCTTTTCTAATTCTTTCTCCCTCGTACATGGGAGACATTTCAAACGGGCATCCTACTACTGCCATTTTAATCACCATCTATATAATTTCAACAACACTTAAAATATTTATTCAACATTTATATTTTTTCTTTCACTTCTCAGCTGAGAGAAGCAGACTCAACTCCTGTGGCTTGACCGCAAGGTGTAAGATCTTTGTTGCACCTGCCATCTGCACTATGTTGTCTATGTTCTCGCTCTTCTTTCGCGATGCAAGATCCTTCACCGATTTTATCGAAGCATCTCCGAGTGGTTTGACTTTGATCGCTCCAGCCTTCTTTGCCTCGTCGATGAGCTCTTTTCCAGCCTTGCTTCGCACAATAACGGTGTTCCAGCCTTCCTCTGATCCGATCGAACCAACAGATATATCAGCAAGCTCTGCTGCAAAATCATAACAGACCTTGCATCCATCTCTCATGCACGACTTCATCGTTGCAATCTTCTCTGTGGTCATGCCGTCTTCGGTGAAGACCTTGAATTTTCCCTCACCGATGTCGAACTTCTTCACATCCTCTGCCTTGATACCCATCTCTGCAAGCTTTGCATGCAGAAGGTCTCGATCAAAGGTTTCTGTGCAGAGAAGTCCGATTGCGTACTTCACTCTCTCTCCACCGACATCGAATGCTTTTGATAGCTGGATCTTCCGCATTGCCTGTATGTGGCATGGGAGACCTACCATCGCTATATTCTTACTGCCGTTTGCGAGTGCTTCTCCAACACCCATGATCGTTGGGCACTGTTCGTAGTTGGAGCCGGCACCTTCGAGAATCTCCTCTTTCGTGGTTGCAACCAGTGGCTCTGGTTTCCATGGCTCGTCCAGAGAGTTTTTGGAGACACATGCCGCGTCGATCTTGCCTTTCTCCATGAGATATATGAGAAGTGCTGTCACAACGCTCCCGTTCTGTCCTTTCGCAGCAATTGCAGCGTCACTTGCTTGTGCTGTAACTATACTCGTGTAGTATCCAAGTTCGCTGTCGTTTCGAACATCTCCAAAGAGTTCTCGTTCCATCTCAAGGACGGGTAGGAATGTTCTTGGACAGAAGTCAAAGCATGCACCGTGTATCTCAAAACACTTCTGTTTGGTAATAGGGGTTCCGTTCTCGTAGCTTATGTACTCTGTGCAGAATGCACCGCACGCACCGCAATAGCAGCATATATTGCTGTAAACAACTTTTGCTTCCAAATCTATTATACTGCCTTTTTCATCAAACTTCATACGTTCTACCTTCTATATTTTGTACAGGTTTCCATAGTTTCATTAGATGCATCCACCCAGATGATCCAGTTTTTGCCAAACTTCTTGATATTCAAAAGTTCGTCCTGCGATAGCTCCAAAACATTGGTCTTTGCTGTCGCCCAGCTCACATCGATCGTATTGGCAATCTCTCCAATTGACATGGGCTCAGACGCTTCGTTCAGTGCCTCCATTATCTTGCTCTTGGTTGGATTCATCGTGCACAACACCGATTATGCATCGTCAATATGCATAGTAAGACACATGTTAACACTAGTCTTTACATCCATATAAAGATTGCTGAATCGTTCTCTCACGATTGAACCCTCCACGTTCTCACACACTGGACATCTGGGAATTAGGCTTACACATCAAATACTCTGAACGACCCGACCAAGTATCTCCTTGAATTCATCTGTGCGCTTCCGACTTATGTTATCAAAAGTCATTCTCGCAGCTATGTGGTAGTATCGATCAATCGAGACACCACGAACTATCGGGTCTATTGCACAGTTCTTTATGGCGATCAGGAATTGAGATGTTGAATAGTAGATACCACCAAGTACTGCTACAAGGTCATATCCACCTTCTCCATCAAACCCCATCCAGTCAGGACTCTTGATGTTGTTTGCAAGCTCGTGAAGCCCTACCAGGTGCACGTTATCAGTGTACCCTGCACCAACAAAACCCTGCATGCTGTGTGCTGTCGCTGCTATCGGCACGCCTTTCTTTCCGATTGCAATTGCCGTATCGATCAAACCGTCCTCAAGGATCTCAGAGCCAACAACGAGAAGTGGTCTCTTCGCAGTCTTAATAGCTCTTCCAATAGCCTCTGGTGTTGCAACCCTTCCCATCTCAGGACCTGAAATGTTTCCTATGTCAAATGGTATATTCATCTTTGTCACCTCCTCACTTATTCTCCTTTAACAGTTCTTCAAGGTTCGTTGCATCAAATCCAACGTCCATCTTTCGTATAGGTCCTGATATGATCTTCTTTGCTTCAAGATCAACATCCCAACCGTAGTCCTCTTTCAGAATGCGCAGATACTCCTCCTTCTTTGCAAGCGGAAGATCTGCTTCACCCCTCACAAAGACGGGCCAATCCTTCGGGTATGCACCAAGATACTTCATCGAGAGATCCATGTAATGCGTGAGCTTAACCTGCCGTCCCATGCTGTTATCTGTCGGGCGGAAGCAAAGCCGTGCCATCAGAGGGATTGCCTCTTCAAGCGTATCTGCCGCGAGGAGCAGGTGTTCTGGTGCAGGTTCAATTCGTACCTGGGAACTGTCTCTTGCATCATAGACCATCCAATCCTCATCGACGTCCTTTCGTCCAAGGTATGCTCTTCTATACTTCCAGCCGTGTGGACCCACAAGAACAGGAATACCGATTCGGTTAACGCCTGATGCAATAGAAGCTGCCTTCTGAGACATTGCGCCCCATGCCACACCGCATGCTCCAACCCTGTTTAAGATATAGTCTGCAATCTCTGCATAGTTTGCACGGATGTTCCGTCTGGCAAAGATCGCTGCCACTTTAATAGCTGCATCATGGATGTGAGCGTTTGCAACACATGAACCAATATTAACTATGCATCCGCCATCAAAGTCACCTGGGTATTTCTCATAGAGTGTCTTTCCATCTTCATCCCTGTAGAGTGCAGCATCCATAGCACCGCACCCGGTCAAGACAACGATATACTTTCTCTCAACAAACTCCTTTGCCATGATGTACACGTCTTTTGTTCCATTTGGATAGTTGCCGCATCCAACGATTGCAATGATTCCAGGAATTGTTCCAAGCACGAGCGGTGCGCCAACGTTTCGAATCTCTGTATCACGCACAGGTCCTCTTCCAACACGCACCATCCCCTTCTCTGCCCTAACAAGTGGAAGCGCAGCCTTATGGATCACATCAACGATCGGGATATGCTTCTTACAGACCTGTTCACACCTGCCGCACCCGACACAGATGTCAAATAGATTTGCAAGTGGCTCTAGGTTGCCTGCTACAGCAGCCTTATTTGCCTCGCCGATTGGTAAGCCCTGGGGGCATGCGATCACACAGTTTGCATCGCAGTTCTGGCACATAGCAACATACTCTGCAAACTCTTCATCAGTTGGGAGGTGCACAAGTCCTTTCCGCTTCTCATGCATGATCTGCACGAGCCGCACCGCGACTTCTCCTGCCTTCACAGGATCAAGGATCACAACACCTGGCTCCTTACCGCTCACAAGTATGGTTATGATATCGTCTGCAGAATCCTTTGTTCGATCAACCAGTCCATGCATTGCCTTGTCGTTTGTTGCGATCAATGGAGCATGGATCTTTTCTGCCTGCTCAAGAATGTCGGCACGGATACACTGCTCATCGACCATGATGACATCCGCAACCCCTGAGCGGACAAAACGCAACTGCCGTCCAATCGAGCCAACAATCTTTGCCTTGTCAGAGTAGCGTGTCGTATCAAGGGCAGTACAACAGATACCTGCCACCTCAATCTTGTCTTCGAGATCACGTTCACGCATATAGTCGATAACAGAGACCGACGGAACAACATTATGACCGATAACAAGCAGCATCGGCTTTGTTTCGTCAATACAACCCATCCCGATCTCAACGAGCGGCGCGTCAGGATCACCCTTCGGCATATCGAATGCAACGATCTGAACGATGTCTGCAACCTCTTTACCGAGCGAGTCAAGCATGCCTACGTGAAACGCCTTTGACTCGTAGTCAATGTTTGATCCTTCCTGGCCAGTGTGGATTGAATCCATCACCTGTGCAATCTGTTCCTCGACATAATCGAGCACAGGTATGAAATCACTGAGTCTCTTTGGCTTGATCCCTGTGATAAGCCTCGTTAAAGGAGCCTCGATGTCGATGCTCGTTCCCATATCAATCTCACGATCGCCATAAATGTGCAGAATCTCGTTCAGCATGTGCCTGCCATGCGCAGTATGCGCTGAACAACCTATGAGACATGCAACCGTCACGAACCGTGCCTGCTGAGCCTCCATATTGAGTCCACACGCGCCCTTCTTACCGCCTGTAAGATCACACTTGCCAAACGTGCAGAAACAGCACATCTCACAGTACGGAGCATAGAATGGTTTGTACCGATTCATCAACTTGTAGTCCCAGTCTCTAAGATCAGCCATACCAGGCATCGGTGTGGGGCCCATTGGCTCCCATTCTTCCTCTTCTTCTTCGATTCCGCCTATATTCACTACTACGTCCTTCAAGGCTTCAATCTCTATATTTCCTTTCTTTTCAGTTTTGGTCATACAGGTTCCTCCATTATCAGAATGCCATTACCATGCAATGTATACCTGCACTGGATGTATCCCTTCGGTTGCAGATAAATGTTGCCTTTTTATTCGATTATAACACAATTCCGTTTCTCTGCAGCTTCAAGCTTCTCTTCCATCGCCTCTCCAACTGTAGAGAAAATTTTGCTTAAAACTTTTTCTCCACGACACCCACTGTGCCACATCATGCAC
>NJEL02000017.1 GCA_002254825.2 Methanosarcinales archaeon ex4572_44
TGCCATGGGTGCTATCGAGGCCGTGATGGATCGCGCGCGAGTTGCTATCAGGGGCGTTCCAGAGGAGACACGCCGCATCCTCCCTGATGGCAGTTCAGCCTACATGCGACCACTGCCTGGTGCTGCCCGCATGTACCCTGAAACCGACGTGCCGCCAGTAGCCATAACAGACGAATACCTTGGAGAGATCAGCATACCTGAGCTACTGATCGAGAAAAAAGAGCGTTTCAAGGAGGATTACGGTTTGAACGAGGAACTTTCTCGTGTTATTACACAATCAGAATATGCTGAAGTTTTTGAAACGATAATTAAGGCTGTTCCAGAGGCAAAACCAGGCATGATAATACGAACACTACACACCACACTCGAAGAACTTGAGGGAACAGGGCACAACACCGACAGAATCACAACAGAAGACCTGATCGAACTCTTCAGAGAGAACGCAAAAGGAAGGGTCCCAAACGAAGCAATTGAAGACGTTTTGAAGAAGGTGATTGAAGACCCGCCCCGTGCAATCAGTGAAGTGCTTGCAGAATTCCAGTCTGGCGATTCCGAGCGAGATGATATCGACGAGTTGATAGAGCAATTGGTTGCAGAACGGAGCGAATTTGTGAGAGATCAGGGACTGCGTGCAATAGGTCCCCTGATGGGTGTTGTCATGAAAGATCTCAGGGGCAAGGTGAGCGGTGAAGAGGTGAGCAAAATACTGAGAGGGAAGATAGAGGCACACCTCAATCAGTAAAGAGTCCCTTTTGCATGCGGTGTGCTTTCGATTTTGATTATGTGATGCTTGATGAAGACGCTTGGCATAACCGCACTCGTACCACCCGAAATCGTATTTGCCTGTGGTTTCAAGCCATTCGACTTGAACAACATAGTGCCAACCTCCACTACGAGACCAAAGAACAAGTTATGCGCCTGGACTGCTATATGGCGAGAGCAGATCATGAACGGGGAACTGGATCTCGATTCGCTCGTGGTTGTTGCTGGCGGCGATTGTCACAACGCACTCGTGGACGGCCAGAGGGCAGCAGAGAAGATACCTGCATTCTACCTCTTCTACCCATTTGACGGGAACAAAGAGTACCTGAAATCTCAGTTCGAGAGACTATCACTTTTTTTAGGTGGGATAACCGATCCAGGTATCATGAAAACCGTGAAATCTGTCAAAGAAAATCTGATGAAACTCGATCAACTCCGATCACAGGGTGTGATCTCATCAGAACTCGGATTCCAGTACCTGATCTCTGGATGCGACCTCCAGGGCGACCCAACCGCCTTCAAAGAAGAACTTTCCCGCATACCGCGAGAGAGGGGCGGTGACCTTGCGTCCATGCATCGTGTAGCACTTATTGGAGTGCCACCGATCCACCACGACTTTCACAGAGAGGCAGAGAGACTCGGACTCCACATCGTATTCGACGAAATGCCATTCGAATTCATCCGCCACACAGGGAAAAATATCAACGAGCTTGCAGAGAGCTATGCAGATTACACCTTCGCCCGAGATCTCAAATACCGCTTCGACTTTCTCAAAGAAGAACTTGGAAAACGAAGAATCGATGCAATCATCCACTGCACCCAGTTCGCATGCCACCACGTCTTAGAAGACGGAATGCTACGAGAACATCTTCAATGCCCAACACTCACAGTACACTCAGATCTTCCCGGACCAGTTCCAGAACAGTTGAAATTACGGATTGAAGCATTCTCAGAACTCTTATGGAGAAAATAACAGATGATACGCTATGGCGTTGATGTTGGAAGCACCACAGCAAAGATCGTGAGCCTCACACCAGAACTTACATACAGGGTTACAGAGAGCCGAAATTGGGAGACGCTGCTGGAAGGAATACCAGCAAACGAAATAGCATCAACCGGGTACTTCCGACACAAAATACCCCACAAAATAGCAGCCACAGAGATCACAACAGCAATCTACGGAGTAAAAGAATACCTAAACGACCCAGAAGTGATAGTTGATATTGGAGGGCAGGACACGAAAGTAACAGACGTGCGAAGGAACAACTTCATCGTAAACGACAAATGCAGCGCAGGAACAGGCGCATTCCTCGAATTCATAGCCCACTACTTCGGCCTGAAAGTAACCGATCTCTCAAAAATCCACCACAAAGCCGCCCACACCATAAACATAAACCACACCTGCAGCGTCTTCGCACTATCAGAGGTAGTATCCCACCTCGTCGACGGCCACACAATAGAAGACTTGATCGCAAGCATCCACCAAGCCTTCGCAGAACGCATAGCACAGATGATACCAGAAGCAGAAAAGATCGTTCTCATCGGAGGCACAGCACAGAACAGAGGCATCACCATATCACTCGAAGAAATACTCAAGCAAGAGATACACACACCACCAAACCCGCAAATCATAAATGCACTCGGAGCATTGCGATACGGAGAGGAAAAAGAAGAATGATAAAAAACATAAAGAGAGACACCTTGAGCTTCATACTCGAAGTCTCAAAATCCACAGCACCACGCGAATTCGCAGGACTACTCCGCGCCGAAAAAGAGACAATAGTAGAAGTATTATTCCTCCCGGGCACAACCTCATCCGAGGTATCAGCAGTACTGCACCTCTACATGCTCCCAAACATGCGCATCGCAGGAACAGTCCATAGTCACCCCACACCAAACACAAACCCATCACACGCAGACCTCCAGCTATTCGCAAGAACAGGCAACTGCCACATAATCGTAGGCGCACCCTACACAACAAACAGCTGGACATGCTACAACACCGATGGCACCCCCCGCGAACTCAAAATCACATAAACACCTGTAAAAATAAAGAGTATACAGATAAAAGTATGAAAAACTACAATAGAAAAATATACCCAAATTTCATCAGATTAAAAATGAGATCTGAATCAAATCGCGACGGAATAGAATACGTTCCAATAAAGAACATTTTAATGTATTAGACAGGTTTGTAACCGTGTTTTAACGTAGGATGTCTATATTTTATCTTTGTTGTATGATTTATGCCAAAAATTTCAATCGCGGTTTTGTATATTAAAACTTGATTGAAGTTGCAGCCAACACAAAGGGTTAAATGTATGAAATACTATGAAAGAAGAGATCACGGATGGCAAGATTTCCAGAGGCTGAGGTTAGAATCCTTCACATAAAGATCTGCATGCGTTGTAACGCCAGAAACCCTGTGCGAGCAACCAGATGCAGAAAATGTGGTTATAAGAATCTCCGAATGAAATCCAAGGAGTCGAGAGGCGGGAAGTGAGCCGAGAGTTGAGTGTTGAAGAAAAGCTGAACGGAATCATTAAAGCGACAGGCGCAGCCTCTTTAATCCTCATCGACCCAGAAACCCAGAAACCCGAAGTTGCAGGAAAGATGGCAGAAGATTCTGCAGTTGCTGGAGCAGACGGAATAATGGTTGGGGGCTCCACAGGTGCAGGCGGGGCGGTGTTGGACGAAACAGTCCAATCCATAAAGAGAGCATGCAATCTCCCAGTGATACTCTTTCCTTCGAACGTAAGTGGTCTGAGCAAGTATGCCGATGCTGTTTTTTTCATGAGCTTACTCAACTCGAGAGACCCAACATATATCACCACCAACCAGGCACTCGGTGCACCAATCGTCCGCCGCTACAGGATCGAACCTATTCCTATGGCATACCTCCTCGTCGAACCCGGTGGCACAGTAGGCTGGGTCGGTGATGCACGCCTGATTCCGCACAATAAGCCGCAACTCGCGGTCGCATATGCACTCGCAGGCAAATACATGGGGATGAGATACTTCTACCTCGAAGCAGGATCAGGTGCCGAAAAACACGTACCACTCGAAATGATCGCGAGCGTCAAAGAAGCGATCGGAAAAGAGTGCAAGCTCATCGTGGGAGGCGGCATTAAAAATGGAGAAAGCGCAAGCAATATCGTTGAGGCAGGCGCAGAGATCATCGTTACAGGAACTGTAGTAGAAGAGACAACAAACATAAAAAAGAAGGTGAAAGAAATAACAGAAAGAATAAAAACTTCTTGTTAGGTTGTTTTGCTAGGTTATACATTTTTTGTCTCCTTTTCTTTGCGTGTGATTTTTATTGTTGGTGTGGTGGTGTAGGCGAGGAGCATTGTTAATAGCACGCCTGCTACGATTTTGAGTGTTTCTTCTTTGAGTGTGTAAGCGAGTATGGTTGCGATCATTGTTACTGCAAGTATAGTTATGATTCGTTTGTCTTGTACTTTGGGGTACGTGATTCTGCTTACCATGAGTGTGGAAAGTATGACTATCATGGCTGTTAGGATGTGGGGAAAGAGTTCTGTTGTTTCTCGTTGCACGATTAAAAGCATTATGGTGAGTCCTGCTGCTGTTATCGGTATTCCCTGGAAGTCCATCATAATCTCTGTTCTTGTAGTGAATCTTGCCAGTCGCAGGAGTCCGCAGGATAAGAAGAGTATTGCAAGTACGAAGGCAAGAACAATGTTTCTGGGCGTTATGAGAAGATATGTTGCGGTTGCTGGGACCATTCCGAATGATATGGCGTCTGCGAGCGAGTCGAGGTGTTTTCCAAGTGGGCTGTAGGCGCATCGCCTTGAGATTGCCCCGTCCACCCCGTCAGCGATTGCTGCAAGTATGATGAGAATGGCTGCACAATCGAAGTTGTGTTGGATGAGGCAGATCGTTGCTGCGAAGCCCATAGCAGCGTTTGTAAGTGTTGCAAGGTCTGCTTTCTTGATTGAGTAAAGTATGTGTTCTTGATCCATCAAGGTTTAACAACTCTTGCAATTATGGTTTCGCCACAACGGAGTCTCTCGCCGACCGATACAAGTATCTCAAAACCTGGTGGAACTGTAACGTCCACCCTCGAGCCGTATCGTATCATACCGATGCGCTGCCCCTTCCTAACTCTGGTATCGCTGGTTATATAAGTAACTATACGTCTTGCAAGAATACCTGCAATCTGAGTGACCAGAACATCACCGTACGTGGTCTCGATTAATATATGGTTTCGCTCGTTCTTCTTTGAGTCTTTCTTATATGCCTGGATGTGGTTGCCAGGTACGTGTCTTGTGCATTTCACTCTTCCATCAATTGGTGCACGGTTGACGTGCACGTCCAAGAGGCTCATGAATATGCAGATCTTATTCTTACTACACTCGATCACTCTTCCGTCGGCAGGAGCGATCATCTCCTCTTGACCAGCTTCGCCAGATAAGTGGCTGCGTTCTGGATCCCTGAAGAAGAATAGGGTGAAGGCTGTGAAACCAGCCGTTAGAAAGAAGAGGGCGAAGAGGGGTGTGCTTCTGTAATGTAGTTGGAGGGCGCCTGTTGTGGCAGTGAGTATAATCAGTGTGACTGAGATTCTTCTGCCGCCTTTCGCTATCACAGTAGTACTATCCTCCTGCACGTTTCAGGCTCTTCTTCAGGAGTTCAGCGATTCCGTCGATCATCTCCAAGAGCTCGGGGAGGATGGTCAAAACCACGTATGCGATGGCAAAGAGTGCTACAGTTGATCCAATCTTCGCGATCACGTTGTGAGCCATGTAAAAGCTCTCTTCTGGGCTGCCGAACCACATGAATCCAGAAGCTATGATCACGAAGGCGTTTCGCACAAGGTTCAACAGGTATATAATTGGCACGGAAGCAAGAAAGGCAAGAGCAACACGTCTTTTTGATGCGTCGATGCATGCGAGTGTGACACCCATGAAGAGTGCGATGCTCTCGATTGCGGTACAGGCAAGGACGATCCTCACCTTGTGACTGTTAAGACTCAAGACATCCCATTCCACACGCAGCGGCTGAAAATCGATACTTTGGAGCAACCATTCGGTCTGATCGACCACGATTCTGATCAACCATTGGTTAAAAGATGGTATCTCTGCAAAGAAGAAATAGATCGCAAAGAATACGCATAATAGCCCCGCGAGAATTGTGGTTATGACATTGAAGTAGTCATCAATCTCGATGTAGTGAAATGGTTTTGTGAACCAGTGGATTGAGAAGATGAACCATCCGATGCCTGCGATTGCTGCCTTCTGCCAATATCTTGACGGGACTATAGCAGATAGGATCAGCATCCCGAGAGCACTGAAGAGGATGAACATGTGACTCATTGGACGTAAGAATAAACTTATGGTATAAAAATCAGGGTGGTGTTTCCAGCCTCATGCAAACATGTTCTTGGGCGGTTGTGATAAAGCTGGCCTCTTCGCCTTTAAGAGGGCATCTTCAAGATGCTTGCTTGAAACAGTCTCCTCGTCTTCTATCAATGCCTGGTGAAGCGCTGTTTTGAGTATCTTTTCAACGAGGTCCCGTCCAGAAAAACCATCCGTCTTGTCTGCAATTTCGCCAAGGTCAACATCCTCAGCAAGCCCAATCGGGAATGTCTCTGAATGCCTCTTCAATATCTCAAGTCTCTCTTTATTATCGGGCAATTTGAACTCAATCTCTTCTTCAAACCTGCTCCTAATAGAAAGATCGATAGCTTGCACCATATTTGTTGCAGCGATCGTGCAAACACCCTCACGTGGCAGTATCCCATCCATCTCTGTCAAGAGCGCGTTGACAACCTCTGCCACATCGCCGCGAAGCTCTTGGTACCTGCGATCCAGTGCTATGGCATCAAGCTCGTCTATGAATATAATACAGGGTGCAACCTCCTCTGCCTTATCGTATAATTGGTGTATTCGCCTCGCACCGTCCCCCACAAACTCCCCTATGAGCTGCGTAGCCTTTATAGGAAATAAAGGAACATCCGTCCTGTTAGAGAGCGCCTTTGCAAGCATGGTTTTACCCGTGCCAGACAGCCCATGGAAGAGGACATTTCGCGGCGCCCAGCGTCCAAATTTCTCTGGACACTTAAGGAATCGTTCGATCAATCGACACTTCTCTTTAGCAACACCCTGACCAATCACATCCTCAAAACCAATCCCCTCATCTTCTCCTATCGTGATCCGATCAGGTTCGATCTCTTCTATAACAAAAGTCGTCATCCTGCTGATGACAGACCCGTCAGGCTTCACGTCAATTATCTTAAAAGCGAAATCTGGAAACATGCGTTTGTCGAAGAGGTATTCTCCCTTTCTTGCAGTCAAGCCCTGCCACTGCTCCTGTGCATAATACTCAAATACGTCAGGCTCAGAGAACTCAGGGTATTCCTGAAGCATCCCCTGCATAGGATAACCCGCAGGTTTCACCACCACAACACTGCGATCAGATCCAACAGGATCCGATACACTGGTCTTCTCAACCTTCTTACCCGCTACCCGTGACTTCTTCATCCAACACTCTATTGCACCCACAGATATTAAACCTTATCTGACACAACAGAGTATCACGCGTGCGTCCACAGCCACCTATTTGCTCTCACTTGTCGGTCTTTTAATTGGTGTTTTTATACTGAATATTTCAATTATCGGCAAATAGAATGTGGATGTGAAATTATTGAGGTTTATATGCAAAGTATTAAGTGTTTCTGGTCTCTAATAGTTATATTGGTTGGTGAGTTTTACGTGTTTATTGAGCTTGATGGATGGATGTCAAGGCTTCGGTTTTCAGCATGCCATTTTACGCCGGGCCATCCGAAGTGTGGTCGCTTGCATGGCCATACTTATGGTGTTAATGTGCGAATTGAAGGTGAGCAGAATGGAGAGTTTATAATGGATTTTGGTGAGTTGAAACCGATGATTATGGGTGTTTGCGATCTGCTTGACCATAAGGTGCTTTTGGCTGGACGTGACGATCGGATTCAAGTGGTTGAGGATGGCAATGATGTCGAAGTAATTGTGATAGAGGATGGTAAAAGGTATGTTTTTCCGAAAGAGGATGTGGTTATTCTTCCAATTTCATCTGCGAGTGCTGAAGATCTTTGTCAGTTTGTTGCGTCACAGCTCACCGCTCTGCTCTCTAACCATGGGAATATTTCGAGTATTTCTGTGCGGGTAGACGAAGGTATTGGCCAAGGTGCTGGCTGTACGATGGTACTTTAAGTTCTATAGATAATTTAAATTCTCATTGATAGGTTATAGAGAGCATAGTTCTGAGAAAATAGTTCTTGTAGTTATTATAGTGGACGATGAAGCCTTTTTCACCCACCTTTTATGAGATCTTTCAGCATGTGTCCTGTTAGGACGAAGAGCTTTTTTTTGTTCAGATGAGATGCGATCTTTCCAAAGAGTATTGATGGGTGGTCCATGTCGCCGTATTCTCTCACGAGATTCATTATTTTTTCATCACTTAAGAGGTGTATGAACTCGTCCAGCCGTTCGTCGCTGAACTTTCCGATTGCATTGTGGATGTGCATCCCAGTCTTGAGTTCTTTTCCGACTTGTTCCTGCCAAATTCTGTCATAATCACCGAGTGATTCTATTCTTGGATCGCCTCTGGCTGCGACTTCCCCTGCGATTTTGGCGCAGATGGCACCGGGGTAGATTCCGCCCCCTGTTGTTGGTTTCACCTGTCCTGCAGCGTCGCCTGTGATGAGCACTCCACGAGCACTGGTCTCGTTCAGTGCTCCTATTGGTATGCTGCCGAGTGTGAGGCTTGTGTACGAGCCTTTGTAGTTTTTTGATACTGTCGGGTGTTCTCGTAAGAGTTTCGTGAGATACTGGTATGGCGGGGTGTTGTTTGGTTCTGTGCAGAGTCCAATACGTGCGATGGTTTCTGTGGTTGGGACGGCCCATGCGAAGAATCCCGGTGCGAATCTGTTTCCGAGGAATATCTCGACAAAACCAGGATCGCACGTCTCGTACCGTCCCTCGATCTGGATACCAGTTAACGTCTTCTTAACTCTGCCAAGTCCACACATCCGTGAAATATTACTTTTAACGCCGTCTGCGCCTATAACTACCTTTGCATCTATCTCCTGTGTGCTACCGCAGTGTTTTACAGTTAATACTGCGCCGTCTTCTGTATTTGTAAGTGCTGTTGCTCTTGCAGAGAGCATGATCTCGGAACCAGCGTCAAGCGCGCGGGTTACCAGTGTGCGATCGAAGATCTTCCTGTCAATCACATACGCCCTCGTCCGCACGCCATCAATTCTGATAGAATGCCCGCTTGGTGAGTAGACGTTTGCACCTTTGATCCTTCGGTAAATAAAGGAACTATCAGGCTTCAACTCGGACTCGCGCAGCGCTTCTGTACTGATTAAGCCTGTGCACTGGACTGGTGAACCGATGCTTGAGTGTTCTTCAAGGAGCAGGGTTCGTGCCCCGTTTTCTGCACTGCATCGTGCAGCAATAGCACCGATCGGGCCTGCACCAACCACAACCACATCGTATCCCATATTCTTTCAGAGGTCTTAGAGGCTTATTATCATGTGGCCTGGTTGGGTGTATCTAAGGAAGAGTTCTGCCACTTCGTGCGCTTCGATAATTGTAACACCCGGGATTAACTCAGACTCTTCCACCCCTATAATATCAGAACCAAGCCTGCAGCACTTGAATTCAACCCCTATATTCAGACACTCCCACATCTTCTCATCGTACTTTGGCGCGCCATGCCTCTTCCCGGCTTTTCCAAGCAAAACACCCATCGGACCCCATAGTACCACAACCACGTCAAGCCCTTTCTTTCGATAATACTTGGCAAACCGCAGGGTCTCAAGCGGGCTTGTGCTCTCATAGACCATATTTTTCAATAAGAGGAGCACTTTTCTAACTTCACCCTGCGTAGCATCTATTGTCATATACCCACATCTTCCACTTGCATTCACGCTTATATAAGTTGTTCTGCTATGTCACTAAGGATTATATGATCACAGTACCTGCAGCGTAGCGTCACAGGGTCTTTTGCAACTGTGAAAGCTGATGCTACGGGTTCGCCTGTATTGGTGATACAATTGGGGTTCCTACACCTCACGATCCCACGTATCTCACTCGGCAATTCTACCGTGTACTTTGAGACCACATCATAGTCTCTGATAATGTTGATGGTGGCATCTGGTGATATCAGGGAGATCTTATCAACCTCGCGACTGTCAAGCTCGCGCCCCTCTATCTTCACAATATCCTTGAGACCCATCTCTTCACCTGGCACATTCATGGCAACGCTCACAACTGCACTCGTGCCATTATTTATCCCGATTATCCGCATCACAGAGAGCGCCTGACCAGCAGTAATATGATCAATCACAGTCCCATGCTCAATCGAACGGATCAAAAGACCATCCTTCACACCAAATCCCTCCCTTCGAGCAGCTTCACAAGGAGTGCCATTCGCACAGGAACACCGTAAAACGACTGCTTGAAGTAACGCGCATAGGGCGTTTCATCCACACTCGAATCGATCTCACCAACCCGCGGTAAAGGATGCATAATTATAAGATCATCCCTAACACCTGAAAGCATCTCGCTCGTGAGCCGATAGCTTCCAGCAACAGCCAGATACTCGCTTGGCTCTGCAAAACGTTCTCTCTGAATACGCGTCATATACAATACATTCACGCTCTCAAACACATCTTCAAGCCTACTCGTCTCCTCAACAACTATATTACTCTCCAAAAGATCAGATTTTATATGTTCTGGCATCCGTAACTGTGGCGGCGAAACAAGATAGATCCTTGCACCATAGAGCGCAAGAGCATAGGCAAGAGAATGAACAGTCCGCCCATACCGAAGATCTCCCACAAGCGCAACACTTATCCCGTCAAGCCTGTTCTCGCGCTTAATCGTGTAGAGATCGAGCAGAGTCTGAGTAGGATGATGCCCAACACCATCACCCGCATTTACCACAGGAACACGAGAATACTCAGACGCCATCCTCGCAGCACCTTCACTCGGATGCCGAAGCACGATAGCATCAGCATACCCACCAACAACACGGATCGTGTCTGCAAGAGTCTCACCTTTCGCAACAGAACTCGCTTCAACAGAACCAAGATCAATAGACGCTCCACCAAGCCTCTTCATCGCAGCATCAAACGAGAGACGGGTGCGCGTACTCGGCTCATAAAACAAAAGAGCGAGCAGCTTATCTTCAAGCAATCTGCACGGCACACCGCTCGCAACCCGCTCAAGCCGTTCTGCAAGCTCGAATATCTCATCAATATCCTCCCTCGTAAAGTCCTTCATCGAGATCACATGGCGCAATGAGAAAGACATCCAACCATGTTATCTCACACAATAAGTTTAAACCTATCGAAGACCCAGCCCCCCGGCCCCTACAAACACTCGACCTTTCGACCTTTACACGCAACCAATGAAGTACAGTTAAAAAAATAAAATTTGCCATACTTCGAAATATAGTTTATATCCATGCGTCGAGGGTGCTCTGTCCGGTGTTTGATGCTTCCTGAAGTCGTTGTATTGCTTTTGAGACACGTTCATGTGAAAAGTCGTGTTTTTCACAAAGTAATTCTATTATTTTATCTTTTTCTGGTTTTTCATAGTTTATTGTATAGTTTTTAGTTGTGGGGGGATTTTGGAAGAAATTTTTGATTGAATCAACCTCTATTATCTCTGCATCGATTTGTTTCAGTGCAGTGTCTATATTTTCGCGTGATTGTATCAGTTTCAGGGCTTTTTTAGGACCTATTCCTTTTATTCCTTTGTTATAATCTGTTCCGATCAGGATAGCGAGATCGATAAGTTGTTCTCTTGTCAGGTTTAATCGCTCAAGGTTTTCTTCAAGACTCAACAGTTCTGGTTTCACCTCCACATACACGTTTTTACGCGGAAGTTTTCGTCTTCCTGTGACTGTGATGTTTCGTAGGACCATCGGCGCTCCAAAGAGGAAAGAATCATAATCCTGTGAGGCAACCGCGTATGCATCCCCTTCTTTTACCATGTATGCAGCCTGAGCCTCGCCCTCGGATGGTGCCTGCACCACGGGTATGCCCATATACCCAAGCAGCCTCTCTGCTTCAGCCACCATGGATGCGTCCAGGCGTCCAGATGCCTGAGCATAAATCATTACATCATCGCTTCCAGCCGCAAGCGCCTCTTCCCACTTTTCCATTGCAGCAATTCGAGTCTGTACACGCTCTTCTATCGTGCCAGCCTTGAAAAGAGGTGGCGTGCCGTCAAATACAAAGACAAGCTTGATGCCTGCTTCAATAAGATTGGTGGATCTGTAGAGCAGCCCAGAGAGATGTGACGTGACGCGCCCGCCTGCATCTTTGAGTGGCGTGCCATCGCGCTGGCGAATTACGCTCAAGAATTGATAGAGCATGTTGTATGCATCGACAACTATCGTCCTGCCAGCGAGATCCGAAAGCTCAACAACCCTCCTCTCAAAGAGACCCCCAATATCAACACCCATCAAACCAACCTACCATACAAACACACATACAAATAAAATGGCTTAAACTTTTTCCCACTATTTTACGAGTACTGGTCTACGGCGTGTATATCTATCGATATCGGGACTTTTGCAAGGCTACCAGTCTTGATACCCATCGGGTGCGATTGTAATAAATCTATTAATCTATCCCTGATGCGGTCGATGGTGAAGGAGGTATGAAGATGGAAAAATAAAGAGTGAAGAGTGAAGAGTGAAAAGAAGTAAAAAGAAGATAATAGGAAAACGAAGGGAGAAAGAGTTAATGATCAAAGATAAATTTATCTATCCAAAAAAATATAATACCACCTATCAAGTTAGCTATTATCACATGGAGTATTTCCACACCTAACAAGGCTATTACTCCTGCCAAAGTAAAATTGGTAAGCTGCCATCTAATTAAATACAATGGTAGATGCAAAAACACTCTTTTATCCAATTTTGTCCTACGAAGAAATATATATCGATCAAAAGGAAAGAAAAACAACCCACCTATGAAATTGGCAAAACCAGCCATGATAAACGGCGAAAGATGATAAGACTCAAGAAGATATAAAATATACCAAAGTAGGGGAGTGGACAGCTGCCAACGCAGTAAATAGATAGGATACGCCTCAATTATATCTGCTGTTATCACCTTTGCCATTGGTTATCTGTAACACGTCATCTCTTATCTCTTCTTCTGATCGAATGACAGTAACCTTTTTAACATGTTACAGTGAAGTATAGCACTCTATGTATCCAGTAAATGCTCAGTCAGTTCGCGTTTGCTGGGCGCTTACTCGTACTCTTGCCCAGGTGGCCTAGTTGGTTAGGGCGCCAGACTCATAGGGAATGATAAACAGGCGTTAAAGCCTCCTGAGAAATCTGGAGGTCACGGGTTCGGATCCCGTCCTGGGCATTCAATAAACATTCTCGCATCCATTCAGCTTTTTCAACCGTTCGCATTTGGCACATGCTCCCCCCTTGGTTCTGATCTAACACCCGAGCAAGCTGAGAACTCTGATTAACCGCAACTTATAAGTATAGACTATTCCTCTAACTGGATGGGTGATCTATAATGAATGTTGATGAAAGACAGGAGATGAGTGAAGATGTTAAGAGGTATGCAACCGATGCTCTTGGGATGGATATTGTGGGAATTGCTCCAATTGAACGATACTCGGACTGCCCACCAGAGTTTCACCCCAAGCGATTGCTTCCAGATCCGAAGGCTGTTGTGACGATGGGGCTTGTTCATAACCCTGATATGGTTGAGGATTCTAACATACACGAGTGTAGATCTGCGATTGACATCCATGCAATAGATACAGAGAACCTTCGAGCTGGCTATAGACTTGCAAAGTATATAGAAAAGAGATGGGGGTATTCAAGTGGTGCTACAGGTCTTCCTGTCCATCTTCCTGCTCCTTTCTTGAGAGAGGGGTTAAAAGACATCAAAGAAGCGGTAAAGCCTGCTGTTTTTATCTCTATAAAGATGGGAGCAGTACTTGGAGGACTTGGAAAGCGTGGTGTGAATGATCTTCTAATACATCCAGAGCATGGTGCAATAGTCAGGCTCGTCTCTGTTGCAACAGAGGCACCACTTGCAGGCGATCCACTGGCAGACTTTAATCTTCTCTGTGACGAGTGTGAGGGCATGCCATGTATCACGGAATGTCCTACAAAGGCACTTTCTGTAAAGAAGGGCGATCCTTACACCCTGGGCTCGATAGAATGGCAAAAGTGTTTCAACTTTATTGGAAACGAGGCTTTGATGCTTGGCAAGCCAGGATGTCTGCAGTGTGCAGTGGTGTGTCCTCACAGCAGATCTAATAGATAAAAGCAAAAGGAAACAAAAGGTGGAATCCAAATGGTTCGGCTAAACGATTCCGATGAAAAAAACTTTAAAGAACTGAGATCACTTGCACTGGGGCTTGGTGCGAATGATGCATTCGTTGTGCCTGCAAGCGAGATCGTTCTGGAAAACAGAACCGTTTTGAAGTGCCGATTTGGCTGTATCGGCTATATAAGTCATGTATGCCCACCTTTGATACCAACAGTTGACGAGTTCAGGACCATGCTCCAGGAATACAGTTGGGTCATGCTTGTGGACTGGAAGACCAGTGTCAAACTTGATAAAGATATCAGCGAAATGTTCACAAGGCTTTCGTTTGAATCTGGGGGAAGCGAGCTGGACAAAAAATATTTAGAGCAAATGAAAAATATAATCCGAGACAGAAAAGAGATCATACAGCCAGGAACACTCCAACTGGAAAAGGAGGCTTGGAAGATGGGGTATGCGATGGCTTTTGGAACATTTCCTGGCATGTGCACCCTGTGCGCTAGCGATGATTACACAACGGTTGACTGTGTGGAAAAAGGCACTTCCCTCTGCAAGCATTACACCGCAATCAGACCGTGTTTGATGGGGCTTGGAATCAGACTGGACAAAACCCTTGAGAAACTCGGACTTGACCTGCCAAAATTCCCTGTACTGGGAATCCCCCAGCAGTACACGATTGTCCTGCTCGACTGAAATAAGCTGAATATGCCTCATCGGGATAGATGAAAAATATTTTTGACACATTCTCTATTTATGGCTATACCGTTATTTGGACGCGTCTGACGAAGATCAGGAAAACAAATATTACTTATACCTAAATTACAGATAGCAGTACTTGAATTACTGTCTTGGTGGTGTGTTAGGTTTGAGGTTTGATCGGTTCACGTTGAAGGCTCAGGAAGCAGTGCAAGAGGCACAGAATATCGTTCTTGAGAATGACCAGCAGCAGTTGGATGTCGAGCACTTGATGCTTGCTCTTTTGGAGCAGTCCGAGGGCGTGGTGCTCTCGATTCTTCAGAAACTTGGTGCAAATACTGCTGCAATCAAAAAAGCAACTTTTGAGGAGATACAGAAGCGTCCACAGGTGAGCGGTGCGGGTGCAGGAGAACTGTATCTTACCCCGCGTTTCAATCAGGTGATAGATAGTGCTTTTGATCAGATGGAAGAGCTGCAGGATCAGTACGTGAGCACAGAGCACTTGCTGCTTGCTATTTCTGGTGAGAGCGATGGTGCAGCCTCAGCCATCCTGCGAGGAGAGGGTGTTACACGTGATGCTATCTTGAAGGCTCTTGTTGACATCCGCGGCAGCCAGCGGGTGACAGATCAGACACCAGAGGACAAGTACCAGGCTCTCGAAAAATATGCAAGAGATCTCACAGAGCTTGCCA
>NJEL02000018.1 GCA_002254825.2 Methanosarcinales archaeon ex4572_44
AGCATCGACTCTACCATCGATACGAGCTTCCAGCCATCCGGAGGTGATCCGAGTATGTGGAGTCCATAAGGCATGAACTCAGACGCAAGATCATGGAGGTATTCGTGAAGTTCGCCATTTATGAAATCCTCAAACGCAGTCTCATTCATCGCCCTGAGTTCATCCGGCGTAACACCGAGATCTTCGCTGAGAGAGAGATTATTGTAAAGTTCTGTTATTGTCTCTCTGTATTCTCCCTTGAGCGTGGTGTTTTCTGCAGCAAGATACCGGTGAATCCTCTCATGCAGAAGAGATAGATCTCCGTAAAGCCCACCTGCCACAATCGGTGGTGTGAGATGATCAACGATCACAGCCTGACCCCTTCGCTTTGCCTGCGTCCCCTCACCGACGTTATCCATGATGTAGGGGTATACCACAGGGAGATCCTGGATCAGTATCGCGGGCCAATCTTCTTCTGCAGAGAGGGCAGTTTCCTTACCCGGGAGCCACTCCTGTGTTCCATGCGTTCCGAAGTGAACTATTGCATCTGCGCCATACTCTTTCTTCAGCCAGAGGTAGAACGCGATGTACTGATGGTGTGGTGGAAGCTCCTTGTCGTGGTAGAGTACAGCCTGATCCTGGAGCCATCCACGGGTTGGCTGCGGTGCAAGTAATACATTCCCGAGCTTAACCCCCGGGATGACAAGGTACTTCCCTGTCTCATTCTCATAGACCATTATCTCACCGGGTGGCTCTCCCCATTTCTCGATGACCTCCTGTTGCTTATCTTCAGGAAGCTCATTGAACCATGATTCGTACTCAGATGCCGGGAGAAGGACTACGGTTCCACTCTCAACCATACGCTCAAGCTCATCCGGTGCCCATGTACCGACGTTTCTTCCCTGATGGAGCATGAGATCGAGAAGCTCCTTCTCATCAGGCACCCCTCCTTCCACATCATACCCCTCCCCCTTCATTGCGTCAAGGAGGTCCGTGAGGCTCGGGACGATATCGAGGTAGCTTGCACCGAGGTTATCCTTCCCGCCACCGTGGTTGTAGTAAATTATCACAACTTTCTTCTCAGCGTTGGATTTTCTATGAAGCTCTGCCCATGAAATTGCCCTATCCGTGATCCACTCAAGCTGGGAATCGAACGGCCTGTAGCAGTACTCACCACTCACAGGATCCTTCTCCTTGCCTGAAAAGAGTATGAACTCAGTCTCACCATCAAGCTCAGGAAGTGCGACCTGCCATGCAACCTCTGAAGGTGATAACCCGTTGCTCTCATTCCATTTACTCTCATTCATGTAGACGCTCATGATTCCCTTGATCGGGGTTACGTTCAGCTGCTGGAGGTAACCGACCCCCTCGTCTTCATGATGGTGCCACAGCCTGAATGAGTTGATGACGATAAGTGAGTCAACCAGTGGCTTGCCATCCTTGAGGAAGTATGTGGTGGTATTGGAATCCTTGTAGCTGAAACTTCCAAATATCACATTCGCGCACTTATCCTCTATCTTTCTTATGAGTGGATCGAGCGTCTGGTAGGAGCCGTACTTCCCTGAGACATAGTAATAGTGGATTCCTACCGTAGGTGCGCTCTCGTTATATCTCCCTGTGCTCTTATACCATGCAAGATAATCATCTATCGAGGAGAAGATGCCGAGTCCCTGGATTCCCTCTGCCTCTGCCTTTGCATCCGGGTGATATATCCCGAACTGCGGTATCACAACAGGTGGCGGAATCGCATCAAGCTCGAAGTCTCCTAACGGGATATCGCAGAGTTTCACACCTAAAAATACGAGTAACCCTTTCATGTTATCACTCCCACCGTTTGCCCAGTATGTGGCAATATCGGCAAATTCAGGGGATGAAAGGTTTACAGAAGACATACCATAGACGTCAGTGAAGCTGGTTGTAATCACATCAGCACCATTAGCCTTTGCCTCAAGCACCGTATCCTTGAGTGCATCCTGTACCGGGTAACCGATCATCCAGAGGAAGATAACATCCTGATCACTCAGGTTCATACCCTGATAGCTCTCTGGATTATCGTGCGTGTATGTACAGAGGGATACGTTGAGATTTCGCGTGATGTAAACATCATCCAAAGTATTCTCAAGCCATGCAGCGTATGATGATACTTCGGATACAACAAAAGCCACCTTTGCTCTTCCTGCAGGCGGCTCTGGTGGATCAAAAGTCGTGTTATTACTATAGAACCTGTTATCCATATAGCTAATCAAATTCTGGATGTTCTCATCGCCACCATAGACCCAGTACTTCGTAATATTCACATCATCCACATTTCCAATGCTTACGTTGGAGCTTAAGTTGTATGCAAAGACATACCGATGCTAAATTCTCATCCGTTCCAAGAACAAATGTTATTCTGTGTTCATCCGTCTGTGCCTGTGTAAATGTCACCAATGGCACAAATAACTGTACCATCAACAAGAGCAATACCAGTGGTGCGATCGAACGCACCCTTTTTATACGATTTCTTCCTATTCTTTCATGCATATCTGATCACTTCGGGTATGTTCAGCCGTGATGCCCCATCTGCCTGCAAATGAGTTGGGGCATCACAGACGGTTGATTAACCCTCTGATGTTGTATTCTCTGGGATGTATATCACCTCTCCAGTATCGAGCCTGTAGGCAGTTCCAAGCTTTGTGCCCTGACCACCTGCGATTTTTTCTGTTGCGTTTAAGACCTTTATCATCTCGTGATCCTTGATTATAACCTGCATATCGAGCTCACCGGGGTTCTTTACGATCGTGACAGATGCATCGGGATCGAGAAGCTCAGGAATGTTGTATGAGAGTACAAGCGCGACAAGAAGTGCCACAGCAAAGACCATTGCAACATCGAAGAGGTTTGCGACACTGGTAAGTGGGTCTTCTTCGTCCCCAAAGATTATCCTTTGCCTTTTGACCCTCACTTCAATACCTCCACAACATACTCCATATCGCTTAAATCCTGTGTGTACCATCGTTTCTTGACGATAAGAACTGCATAAGCGACTCCTCCTGTTAAAATACCGAGAACCGTGGTTGCAAATGCGATCGCGAGGTTTGATGCCAGCGCCTCGATATTGCCAGAAGATAAGCCCATGAGGGCAGGCCCCAACGGTATCAGTGTCCCCATAAGCCCAATCATTGGAGCAATCCTGGAGATAAGTCTCGGCACCTCAAGTTCATGGGATATTCTTAGCTCATAATCCTGCAGTAGCTTTTCAGCTTCGATCGAAAAGTTCGCATCATCAATAGTGGCCGTAAGATCTTTTATGAAACTCTCAAGGAGGAAGTTTGAGCCCGATGTTGAGAGCACCCTTGATGCCTCTTTGAAGTTTTTAAACTCGATATTCTCTCTTGCAAGCTTCAATCCAGCCTTAAGCCTGTGAAGATCCCTACTCCTCGATGCATATTCAGATATTAACTGCCCAAAGATGATAAATGAAACTCCAACGAGGATGAGAAGTGAGATAATCACTGGATAGAGTAGTGAGTTTGAGATAACAAACATGAGCCCTATTATCCCTGATGCAATCTCCATCACTCACGCCTCCTTACAATGTTCATTCTATTGCTGAAAAAACCGGACGCTACGAGAAGTGCGATCAAAAGAAAAGATTTGAGAGCCTCATTAAGATTAAATGAAGCCTCAAACACTGGAATCGACTGCATCTGGATGTATGCAGGGATCACAATCGGTGAAAGCAGGTAGAAAAGACCCAAAAGGATCATCGCTGATCCAAGAGAGGATGGATTTTGTATTTGAAGGTGTTCTGCTAGATATCTTACCGAAAATGTTGATACTACAACCCCAAAAGAGAGTACGAGTCCAACGATGAACCCAATTTTTATATTGGATATTTCAAGAAGATTGCATAGCACCGTGCAAGAGAGAAATGTTGCGGTGAGACAGACAGGGCATGGGAGTGAGATCCAAAGGAAGCTATTTCTTGAGATGTCACATCTACGTGAAAGCCAGTTCTTCTTTGTCTTAATCCCAAAGTACAGAAGCCCGATTGCTACTATAATATGCATCCCAAGACCTGTTGCAAGGATGTTGTTCGTAAACTCCACAGGGATTATCTCAATGAGATGTCCCATCAGGATTGAGATAACAAGATAGAGCGATCCGAGATACACAATCTCCCTGCGGCTGATACTTGCAAATGCACACCCTATCCCGCTTTTCAATGCTAAGAGGACAACTCCGATCAGAATGCCTGTTGCAATAATGCCAGTTATTTCTGTCAATTTACTACGTCTCCGTTTCTTTTAGCTAAATGTTTCGATGCTTCGAAAGCTGCGTTACCACATCTGATGCCCTTCTTTCTTGCCCGCTCTACCACAATATCTGCCATCCCGCCTGATGCGAATATAAGTACATCGATACCCCTCATCGCTTCTGATATCGAAGTATCTACCACGTCACGTTCAAAGTCGCAGACGATCCCAAGCCTCTTCGCACACTCTTTCGCACTTGTTCCCATTGCGCCCGTTTTATCTGGAGTGATTTCAAGCACACTCTTAAGTTCATCGAGATCAACAGCACTGACCCCTCCGTCTTTCATCCCGGGGATTTGAATAACCCGTATCATCCCTCTTTTTTGCTTCTTTGAGCCGTTCAGGTTCTCAACGAGATCAAGGATCGTGAGTGGAACCTTGTCCTGTTTTTTATAGATATTGTGTGCTTCAAACTCCCTGTGTGTCCTCACAACCACTGGAGCCGTCAGATTTGTCTTTTTTAAGAGGTCATCCTTACTGAAGACGCTTTCTGGTTCACCTTCCGCGTAGATTTCACCTTTTCGCAGGATGTAGATATAATCTGCCCATGATGATGCAATATCAACGTTATGAGTTGAAATGATAACCGTCCTACCGTCAGAGGCGAGCTCGTCCATGAGTTCTATCATCTCTGATGTGCTCTTTGGATCAAGTCCCGACGTAGGTTCGTCGAATACCAGTATCTCAGGGTTCATTGCAAGAACTCCAGCGATTGCAACTTTTTTCTTCTCGCCACCACTTAAGTTATCAGGGTTTCTATCTCTGAACTCCTCGATACCAAGCATGGAGAGAACACCCTCAACCCTCGCCGCAACCTCGTCTCCAGAAAGCCCTAAATTGTTTGGGCCGAAGGCAAGATCGTCCCAGACTGTCGGAGCAAATAGCTGATCATCTGGATCTTGAAATACAAGTCCTACCGTAGTTCTAACATAGTATACATTTTTTTTTGTTATTTCTCTTCCTTTAACGATTATTTTCCCTTTTTGCGGTAGAATAATACCATTCAGATGATAGAAGAGTGTTGATTTTCCAGATCCATTTGGTCCAAGGATTGCGGTCTTTTTACCTTCTTTCACACTCAGGTTCACATGTTTGAGAGCCTGTGTCCCATCAGGATACCGGTATGAGAGGTTGCAAACTTCGAGTGCTCGCACTATATCACTCCTATCATCCGATCAATAATTATAAGAAGAATCGATGATATAAGGGTGAATAATCCTAAAAAAACTTCTTTTAGAGAGATTGGACGAGATTTTCTGACAATTCTTGAATCTGCCCGATACCCTCTTGAGAGCATTGCGAGATACACGCACTCGCCCCTGGAGAATGCACGCAGTAGGAGTGCGCCTCCAAGCAGACCGATGTTGCGCATCTTAGCAAGATAGCTGAGTCGATCCGAGAAGCCGCACCTTGCCTGTTGTGCTCTGTGCATCCGTACGCCCTCTTTTGAGAGAAGATGTACATACCTAATCATCATTCCCATCAGGTCAACAAAAATCGGGGGAACTCTGAACCATTTCATAGCAGAAAGCGTATCCTGAATGGGGGTTGTCGCTATAAATATGTTAAGAATCGATATAGATGCAACAAGTCTCACGAAGATCAGAACACCAAGATTAAGACCCTCTCTGTGGATTGAAATCCCATGAAAAACTGTTAGGATCTCTTCTCCGCCGTAGGTGAATAATACAACGATAAAGACGACAAATGCTATTGTAAGCGGTGCTATAAGCCTTTTACGTGTTGTATTCAGTGGTATTCCGATTGCAACAGAGACTATAAGTGTTAGAAAAAAAATTAAGAGTGGGATCCCGGGATGGATCATCGAGACGACTGCAAATATAAGTCCAACGGCTCCAAGAAGCTTTATCCTTGGATCCAGTCGGTGTAGCGCTGTCTCATCTACAACCAGCCTCTCAAAGTCGAGGTCCCCTATTAGTTCTGAAAAATCTCTCATCTCTTCCTTAGCTTCCTTATCTCATACCCTATTATCGCAAAGAGGAAGAAGCCGACCGTTGTTCCGATTCCACTCAAGGGATCACCTGAGAGCCATTCAAGCACGCTGACCACCCTCCTTTATATCGATCCAGAAGTAACCGAAGATAAATCCTGCGATGATTCCCGCAAGTGTGAACCCGACGTACTCGCCCATATCACCGTATGCTCCAACATTCGGCACTATCTCAACTGCTTCAAACCCTCCTGTGCTTGCTGCATGCTCCTCAACAATACCATCGGTCCCCTCCATCCCGGCACCTGACACGTATCCCGCATAGGCGGCAACACACATCACCGCGGTGCAGACCACAAGAAGTATCAGGGAATTTCTGATAAAATTATCCATCTATAGCACCTCCAAGCTTTGCGAAGCCTGGATTTATCGAGAGTGCAAGCTCCATCGCGGTTGTGAGATAGCACAGGATATCCCCTATAAATCCTGCCATACCTGCTGCAAGCCAGACCGAGAGATTGACCTTTCTCAGAAGAACGTATGTTCCATAGCCTGTGAACGTTCCCACAATTCCCATCGATACCGTGTTCGCTCCCAGGGTCGTGATCCCTCCATGTGCAAGAAATGCATGGAAGATTAGCGCAATCGCACTCAGAACAACGGTTGCAAACGGGCCAACGATGATCGCTGACATCGGTGTTCCGATTGGATGAGAACACGAACCTGTAACAGGAACAGGGATATGCCAGACCGCAATAACAAAGATCGCAGCGCCCATAAGCGCAAGAAGCGGCATGTATGACGGAGTCTCTTCAATTCTTCGTTTGATCTCGCGGATGCCGAGGGCTACAAAGACGAGGGCAACCGCGTACCACACGATACACCACTGGGTGCTTAGTATTCCATCTGAGATGTGCATTCAATTGCCTCCATAACGCTGGAGGAGAGGGTTTTCACACACATATAACTTTGTTTCAGGATTACACATGTTAGCTCGTTGGATTATATAGGGCAAAGTGTTATGATAATGCTGATAGATCTACGTTGAGATGTTCGATCCGATAAACAGGCGAGAGATCCCTGATGAATGGGTTCTACGATCAGAAATCCAGAAAAATATTCTTAAGAAAGGAATTGAAACTGGTAAACTCGTTCTACTCCCAGATGGAAGAGTTTTAAAGCGAGGTTTCACAACAGGGACAACAGCTGCGGCAGCCGCGAAAGCTGCGGTTTTATCAACAAAAAAGAGCATTGGTAAGGTATCTGTGATGACGCCTTCAGAAATCAGGGTTGAGCTTTCAGTTGAATCATCAAACGGGGTTGGAACTGCCTGTAAAGACGCAGGAGATCATGAGTTTGATGTGACAGATGGAATCAAGATAACCGCCCACGCAACGCTTCGTGAAGAGGGAATCACGATCAAGGCAGGGAGAGGCATCGGGTGGTTTGAGGACGGGAGACCTGCGATAAACCCATCTCCAATGGAGTCTATTAAGAGGGCAGTACGTGAAGCACTTGATGAAATCTGTGAGCATGGTGCCGAAGTTTTAATCGAGGTTGAAAATGGTGAAACACTCGCAAAAAAGACGCTCAACCCCGAGTATGGCGTTTCGGGTGGAATTTCAATACTTGGAACAACTGGGTTTGTTGAACCATGGAATGAACACCTTGAAGAGATGGTAAAGTCTCTGATCGAAAGATCGTCAAAAGTTGCACTTACAACAGGAAGGCGTGGGGCTGAGTTTGCACGTCAGATGCTCCGCGGCTATGAGGTTGTTGTTATAGGCAGTAGGTTTGAGATAATCGAGAGCGTCTCTAAAAAGGCTAACGATCTTATTTTATGTGGTCTTCCTGCATTGATCCTAAAATGGGGAAACCCTGATATTCTTGAATCCACAGGTTTCAAGACGGTGAAAGAGATGGTGATAAATGAGCCTGACCATAAAGCGATCGATCTATCGATTGAAGTAATGAAAAATCGGTACCCTTATCTGCAAATTCTACTATTCAACTTCGATGGCAACATCCTGAGGGATACAAGATGAAGATCGTCGGAGTTGGCGTTTCCAAAGGAATGCTCACAGAAGAAGCAACTTCTGTAATTAAATCTGCTAAGGTTATATTCGGATCAAAACGAGCAATTGCAATCGCATCTCCCTATATAAAATCTGAAACACACGAAATTGACTTCAAACATCTCGACGAAATACCTGACGATGCCGTTGTACTGTCAACAGGCGATCCGATGCTCTCAGGACTTGGAGCGCTCCTCGATGGAGAGATTATACCAGGAATATCATCCCTCCAAATCGCATGTTCGAGGCTCAAGATCGATTTAACAGCAATCACCGCGATAACCGCGCATGGACGGAATGTCGAAGAATCAAAAAAGATTATTTTGGATGAAATTATGCGAAAAAGGCACCTTTTCATCCTGCCAGATCCAAAAAGATTTGGATCCATTAAAATCGCAGAGATGCTCTCAGAGGCTGGGTATGAACTTCCTCTTATCGTGCTCGAGAACCTTGGATACGAGAACGAGCGAATAACACATGGTACAACGGAGAATCCACCCAAACCCGAAACACTGCTCTATGTGATGGTTATTGGCTGATGGTCTCACAATCTCCAATCATTGAGCAAATGTAAAAAGTATTTCTTTTTGCTAAGAACAATAACGGGCTGGAAGGGATTTGAACCCCCGACCGTCGGATTAAGAGTCCGATGCTCTGCCTGACTAAGCTACCAGCCCTCAATGGATATAGGCTATTTTCTGGACACTTTACAATCATAGCCATATTTAGGCTTTTTCGTGTTGTGTTTATTTTTTGTGGACGAGCTGGATTATGTCGTGTTGTGTGATCACGCCTGTTACTTTTCCGTGTTCTACTACGAGTACTGCGGGGTGTTTTTCCAGTATGTGGAATATTGTGTCCACGTCTGTTGTGAGTGATATGGTTGGGAATGGGCTGCCCATGATTTCTTTTACGAGCGTGCTGCCGATCTCTCCTTTTCGGTGCTCAACGATTTGGTGTACTATGGTGTCAGAGGATATGCTTCCAACAGGCACGCCGTTGTCAAGAACAGGTACCTGTGAGAAATCTTCTTCTTCCATGAGGCTCACAGCGTATTCCACGGTGTCGTCTGGTCGGGTGTGGATGACTGAGGAGTGCATGATGTCTGCTGCTATCACTTGTTCTCTTTCGACCGATTCGAATACGGTGAATATCTTCTGGAGTGTTGAGAGCCGTGGGTCGACATTGCCAGACTCGATGCGTGCTATGAGCGGCTGGCTCAGACCTGCTCTCTTTGCAAGCTCGTTCTGTGTCATGTGGAGAACTAATCTGCGTTCCTTGATATCTTCGGGTGTTGGCAGCATCACAACAGCACGTTATTACTCACAATAATAATAAGGTTTTTCATGGGTAGCCTGCCGGAGAAAATCAAGATGGGTATAGAAGATTGTGTTCTTATTTTGATGTGTTTTCGTGTGTCTGGTATGTTATACAGAACTATACTTGTGAAGTTCTTTTAGTTTTTCTAATGCCTCTTCCATTTCCTTGCGGGATTTTTCTACCATCTCTTCTTCTATGAATTTGAACCGTTCTTCGTCTGCTGCCTCTTTAATTTTTTTGATGGAATGCTCTGCTTGTTGTCTTGCATGTTCAAGTTCATGTTCTGCTGCAGCATTCCTAACCTTTTTGAGCGAGTCTATTGTTTGCCAGGTTGCATGTTCGAGTTTGTGTTCAGTGGCTGTTTTTCCAATCTCTTCAAGAGATATTGTTGCTTGCAGTGTTGCGTATTCGAGTTTTTGTCCTGCAGATAGTTCTCCAAGTCTTCCAAGATAAAAGACTACCCACCATGTTACGTCTTCAAAGTTTTTTACCGCTGTTTTTCCAATCTCTTCAAGAGATTGTATCGTATGCATCACGAAAGTATTAAATTTCAATTCTACAATTAATTCTCCAAGCCGCCCTATGGAGACTACTGCCCACCATGTCGAATCTTCAAATCCTCGTTCTGCCGATCTTTTTCCGTAGTTGTATAGAATGATTGTTGCCAACAAAGTAGGATCCCCTACCTTTCTATTTGCAGCCAGAAATCCTGTTCTTCTGATGTGAGTGAAAAGACATTTTAATACATTCTCGAGTTTCGTTTTATCAGAAATTTGTTCTGATTCTTCTAATGATTTTACAATATGGATAGTGCGGTCTTCGATTGCGCTCAAACCTGCTCTTGCCGTCTCATAGTCAGATTTCATCAGCGAAACACGTACAATGTCAACAATTGGCTGGATCGGATCTTTACCATGAACTTTGTCAGGCGCTTCGTCAATTGCGGACAATATGCTTTCCTCTGTTATTCCCTCTGCCAAGACTTTGATCACAGTTGACGGCTTCAGCAGATCAAGCGTGCTCAATATATATGGCACCAAAGCCACAAACACAAACACCCCAAGATAATACGCAAACGAGATATGCACCTCAAGGTTTGACAGCCCGCCCGGCTGAGAACTGCCACTTTCAATTAGCTTCAGAACACCCAGTCCCCAAAAAATAGTGACACCGTAAATCAATAGAAGTATCCAGAGGTCAGGAGTTTTTCTGAACACCTCCACAACCCGCACCGAATACGACTGCGCTGCAAGCTGCACACCAACCAAAAACCAGATATTTTTAAGTGGAGAACTAAAAGACATTTTCACCTGCCTGCCACATGATAATATTATATTGCTGCAAAAGGTATAAACTTGTTGAAAAAAGTAGCACAAAGGTGATCAACACCACAAAACCATAAAGCCACATCATAACTGAAATGCCGATCTTTATCGCTGCAGAAGTTGTGTTTCACAAATTTTGAAAAACCTGATCTGGCAGAAGTTGTGTGAGTCGGTCTAAAAATCGCTCAGTGATGCCTGCCCTGTGCTTTTTTCGGTTGTGGTTGGGAGTTCGATCTGCCCATACTTCCCACCACCACCCGGGCGCAGGGTGACTCTGTTTTCTCGAAATGCCTTGATCGCTTCCACGATTCGCTCGTCCACGAAATCAATGCTTTCAATCTTTGCATCAACGAGTACTTTTACTTCGCTTCCGAATGCTTTGATTAACTTGTTCCAGGTTGTCTGCACTGTCTTGGTGTTTGGGCTTGAATGTCCGAGTGCCATTGCGATGATCTCTGAGAGTGGGAGGACATGCAGATATGGTGGGCGATTATCGGGATGTGTGGTGGTGTCGGCAAGCTCTTCAACTCTATCACGCACACCCTTCTTTATCCTGCCACCACAACCACACCTCCAGTTCATTTCCATCGCCTCTCGAAGGGTGTAGTGTTTGAAACACCTGATGCATGCGCTCTCGTTGTACTTGCCTTCCTCTGGGAAGAAACCGATATTCAGGGTTGGACACCTGCCACCTTCCCTGAGTATTGCTTTCTTCACGTCCTCAAAACTGATCGCCTCTACCTCAAATCGTGTGAACTCGCGTGCAAGCTTGTTTGGCCACGGCGAGTGAGCATCAGAGTTGGTCAGAAACGTTAATCTGTGCAATTCAGATATTCTGTCAGCATAAGCTGTATCAGCGCTCAATCCAAGCTCCACAAAGGAGATATAACCTGTGAGATCTGAATAGCACTCAGAAAGGGAATCGTGATACGCGTACATGGCAGTCCATGGCGTAAAGACGTGCGCAGGCCCAATCAAGGATTCAGAATCCCGCGCAACCTCTGCAATCTCTTCCCCAGTGAAATTTACACTGGGGCGTCCATCATCATCGATGTTCGGCGAATACGCCTCAAAGTGCTCGTAGAGTTCATCTGCTTTCGAGAGCGATGGAACCAGGAGCAAATGATGCACACGATTGATGTCCTCCACCTCAACAGTAGGGATGAAATACGTATCACCGAGGACAAGCAGATCGCCCTCACAATCCAGTCGCTTCAACTCCCGTCGCCACTCTGGATGAAGACAATCCCCACTCCCGACGAGGTGAACACCTTTCTTACGAGCTTCGCCTGCTATCACAGACAACTCCATATTACGGGAAGTTGCCATCGAATACTTCGAATGGATGTGTAGATCCGAATTGATCTGCATAACAAAACAAGAAAACCTCGTAGAACTTAGCACTTTCGAACAAAAACCACCTACCCTCCCAGAGGAGAAGAAGTATCACCAAAAGACTTTCCGTTTTTCAAGTCCAGTCAAGACTCTAAAAAAATTCAATGGAAGCCGCTTTAACAGAACGAAACGACTTCCATTTCAGTATTTATCTTGTTATCAGTTTATCATACATCTTTTAGGCATCAGTCGCATCATCAGACGATGAATCATTAAATGTTATTCGACTGGCTTGAATCCCCCAGGATATTGGTTACCATCAGGGGTTGCAGCCCCTGCACTGGCCGGGTTTGTCACCACATAATCCTTGCTTACGCCATCGTACACCAGACGGATGACATCATAAAATACGTGCTTGGGTGTTGTGGAGGGTGAAGCCAAGCAAATGAATGGTATGCGAGTGCATGGTTTTTGATCTGATGACATGCCGTTAGCAGATGAATCCGTGTGGAGCGGAGTTGGATATACCGGCGACAGGATGTTCCGTATAACCGTATTTGTTCCAATGTTTTAAGTTGCTCTCCACATTTCATTCTGACTACAATAAGGTATTCAAAAAAATAGTAGTATAAAAAAATTTACAATGCTCCGAGGGGGATTTGAACCCCCGTCGCAGGATTGAGAGCCCTGCATGATTGGCCGAGCTACACTATCGGAGCACAAATGCAAACACCATTTTAACCTCTTTCGCTGTTTATTAAAGTTTCGTTGAAAACCCCTTCACGATTATGTGCCTCACTGCTCAGAGGGGGGGTTAAGGTTATAAGTAAGAAAAGTGTGATGTTTAATTGTCTATGGACGATGAGCAGATGGATGAGCTTAAAAAAGCTCTTGAAGAGAAGAATGTTAAGTTAAAGAGCGAAGCAAAGAAGGTTGAAGAGGATCAGAGGGACAGGTTTGCACACCTTCAGTGGGCAGTCCTCGAATAGACCTTTAAAACCTTCCAGCGGGTGTTAAAGCTCAGAATATCTGAGGATAGGCTTGGTTAGGTGAGTTTGTGCTTTTTCTTTCTGGTGGTACTGGAACCCCAAAACTCCTTCAGGGTGTGAGGAAGTTCATGCCTGACGAGGATATTACTGTGATCGTCAATACTGCAGAGGATACTTGGGTTTCAGGAAATCTCGTCTGCCCTGACATCGATACCCTGTTGTATCTATTCTCAGGGCTTATCGATGATGATAGGTGGTGGGGTGTGAAGGGTGATACTTATCACACACACGATGCCCTCGCGGGATTCGGTTGCAGGGAGGGGATGATGATTGGTGATGTTGATCGTGCTACCCATGTGTTGCGGAGTAGCCTGCTTCGTGAGGGTAAGAGTTTAAGCGAGGCTATAGAGGTTCTTGGATTGCGGATGGGTGTTAGAGCCAGGGTGCTTCCGATGAGTAATGATCCTCTTGCCACTATGATTATGACCGATGTTGGTCTTATCCATTTTCAGGATTTCTGGGTTGTGAAGCGTGGGTCTCCGCGGGTTGATTGTGTTGTGATCGAAGGGATGGATCGCGCCAGTGCGACCGATGAGGTGGTGGATGCGATCAAGTCTTCCGATTCGGTTGTTATAGGCCCGAGCAATCCTGTGACAAGCATCGGTCCGATTTTGAGGTTGCGTGGTGTTAGGTCTCTTCTGCGCGAGAGGTTTGTTCTGGGTGTGAGCCCGATTGTTGGTTGTGAACCTGTTAGTGGTCCTGCGGGAAAGCTTCTCTCTTCTGAGGGTTACAGTGTTTCGAGTTGTGGTGTTGCAGAGTATTATGGTGATATTCTCGATCTCTTCGTGGTCGATTTGCGGGATGGGGCGTCTCCTGGTGAGTTTGATATTCCTGTGGTTGTGGCTGATACGCTGATGACGTCTGTTGATAAGAGTATGAAACTTGGGGAAATGATTATCCATGAACTCAATAGAAATATTTAGATATTTATATATAAATAATGATGATGGAAGTTGTGTATGAGCTACTATGATCTGGCAAACCACATCCAAGGCCCAATTTCGATCACATGGTGGTATGGCTGGCGATGAGAACTATACGCCACATTGGACGAACCCTCAGAGACGATAAAAAAAACAGAAACTTTTTAACCAGACCAAAAACTCTTTCCCAAACAGAAACCATCCACTATGAGATGATCCGAAAGTGAGAAAAGAATTCAGAGGACTCATAAGTGCCAGAGAGGCAAGAGAGATAATAGCAAAAATCCCACTTGAGACCAGAAACACAGAAGTCCCACTCGAAGAAGCCAGTGGAAGAATCCTTGCAGAAGATATCACAACCACAATCGACGTCCCGCCATTCGACCGTGCAAGCATGGACGGATACGCCCTCCAGGCAGAAGACACCTACCAAGCACGCGAAGACATCCCAGTAAAACTCCACGTGATCGATGCCGTGCACCCCGGCAGAATATCTGAAAGAGAGATTGAGAGCGGAGAGGCGATTGAGGTTGGAACAGGGGCTCCAATGCCAAAAGGCGCAGACGCTGTTGTGATGGTAGAAGATACAGAAGACGCTGCCGAGGACGACTTTGTAGCGATCAAAAAACCCGTTGCAATAAACGCGAACACCATGCACGCAGGAACAGATATGATGGTAGGAGAACGAGTATTGCGAGCAGGTACACAGCTCACACCACGCGAAATCGGAGTGCTTGCAGCAATAGGAAAGAGAGAAATCATGGTAAAAACACTTGTCGCAGGTGTAATCTCAACAGGAGACGAACTCACACCGCCAGGAGAACCACTCCCACAAGCACACATCTACGACACCAACACCTACACCATCAAAGCAGCCCTAACCGAATGCGGAGCAACACCAATAGTATATCCGATCACACCCGACAAACGTGAGCTGATGACGAAAGCCATCAGACGAGCGACAGACGAGTGCGATCTCGTGCTCACATCAGGAAGCACCTCAGCAGGGAGCAGCGACATCATCTACCAGATCATAGCAGACGAAGGAGACCTGAACTTCCACGGGATAAACATAAAGCCTGGAAAACCTGCAATGCTCGGAATCCTAAACAAAACACCCATAATCGGGCTTCCAGGGTATCCAACATCAGCCCTAACGATCTTCAACCAATTCATCGCAGAAAAGATCCAGACAAGCCTATCGCAGACCACAACCCCGAATACAACAACGGCACGGCTCGCAACAACGATTCGCACGAGCGGAAGAGAAGAACTGCTCCCAGTAATAATCGCACGAAAAAACGCCTATCCAGCAGACAAAGGCTCAGGCGCAATAACAACCCTCGCCCACGCAGACGGCTTCATCCACATACCACCCACAACCGAGATGGTCGACGCAGGGACACGCGTAGAAGTGCGACTATTCTCACAGATCGCCACACGAGACATACTCTTCATCGGCAGCCACTGCCCAGGAATCGACGTCGTGGAAGACCTGATACCCTACACCATGCGCATCATCAACACAGGCTCAACAGGAGGCATCATAGCCATCAGAAACAGACACGCAGACATTGCAGGCACACACCTCCTCGATTCCGACGGAAACTACAACGAAAAAGAGATCAAACGATACAAAATAAAAGATGCAGTCTTGATAAAAGGATATCTGCGCGAACAGGGGATAATCACAAATGATGAAAAGATCAAAGGCGTGAGAGACCTTGTCGGGAAAACCATAATGAACCGAAACAACGGCTCAGGCACCCGCACGCTAACAGACCTCCTGATACAAAAAGCAGCACTCGAAGACGGCACAAAACCTGAAGAAATAATAAAGAAGATAAAAGGCTACCACACACAGGCAAAGACCCACAGCGCCGTCGCATCAGCAGTAAAACTGGGGAGGGCAGATGCAGGATTCGGAATAAAACCAGCAGCAACCCACAACAACCTCCACTTCATCAAAGTAGCAGACGAGGAATACGACCTCCTCACAACCCGAGAGTTCATCAACACCCCAGAAGCAGGTTCGATCATCCAAACCCTAAAATCAAAAAAATTTAAAGAAACGCTGCCAGAAGGCATAACCACCTACAAGAGAAGCGGAGAAGCGATAGAACTATGATACCGATCGGTTTCAACCACCATTTGCTTCGGGTACGTACACCATTCCGCCGTCTGGCGTGTTGTATATCGTTCCGACTGTTCCTGCTATCTCGATTTCGGTCATTCCTTCTGTCACGTTCAAGGTCTTTATCTCTTTTCCCTCTTTTACGATGACTTGCATGTCGGGTTGTCCTGGGTTTTTGACGATTGTAACGTCTTGGGTTGGGTTAAGTAGGTCTGTTATCTGGTATGAGGATACGAGTGCGATTAGGAGGGCTACTGCGAAGATCATTGCAACGTCGAAGAGGTTTGCAACCCCACTCATCGGATCTTCATCAAACCGTCTCTTTCCTTTTTTCCGTCTCTTCATGTATTTCATCGTGCTCTTCACCTGTTAAAATCTCTGATATAAATTCCATATCGTCCATGTCACGATCATACCATCGTGTTCGGATCATTGCAATCGAGTAGGAGACTGCACCAACGAGAAGCCCGACAACAGTTGTTCCAAATGCAATTATTAGGTTTTCAGCGAGTGTTTCGATATCTCCATGGCTGAGTCCAATCAAGGCTGGTCCCATTGGGATCAGTGTTCCCATGAGCCCGAGCATCGGACCGATTCTTGCGATTAAGCGTGTCTTTTCGAGTCGTTTTGATATCAGGTACTCGACATCGTTCAGGTGTTTCTGGAGCTTTGCCTCGAAGTTCTTATCGTCCCGATTCATATCGTCGAGTTGCGTCAAGAATGCAGTGACAAACCTACCAGATACGATCTCTCCATCAAACTCAAAGACCCATCTCCCCGAGAATCGCATGTATGTCTCGTAGAGAAAAGAGCCTGTGTCAACAAGTATGAACGCTACAGACAGGAGCAGTGCGATTATCACGGGGTAGAGCAGGTACGCTGAGATATAGTATATCGATGACTGTAGCGTGGTAGATATGTCCATTACTTTCTCCTCGTAATCTTACCTGTGAATCGTGTATCTCTCCAGAAGCCATATGCCATAATGGAGATAGAAGCTGCTATAATGAAAATCAACGTATAAAGCTTGCCACTACTCATCCCACCCGCACTCATTGCTTCGTCTGTTGCTATGTTAACAAATAGGTTTCCAAGAGTTTTTCTGATCTTACCACCTATGCTTGAATCAGTTGTATTGATTGGAATTACCATTTCGCCTGCTTGATCGCCAGTTCCAGATCCATTGCCAGTACCATTTCCAGATCCTCCACTCCCACCTCCACCTCCAACGATTAGTTCTGGGAGCGGCTTCTGCACCTTCACAGTGATTGATCTTGTATTGTTAACCTCGTTTGATTCGCTAATCCTGTCATCGTAGTCTGCAAAGATCGTGAGTGTGTATTTCCCAGGACTGGTGGGCGTCCAGGTGAATTTTAGTTGTTTAGTCTCTATGAAATCGAGTCCTCTGATGTTACGTACCCCTATCTCTGCATCATCCGCGGCAAGTCTCACATTAAAGTTAGTGACATTTTTTCCAAGGTTAAGAATCTCTGCCTTGATCTGGCATGACTCGCCCACATAGGCACTGCTCGGTGCATCAAGACTTGTTACAGTGAGATCTGTGTCAGGCATCGGTTTCACTTCAACCCATGTCGTGTTTCTGTTGTTCGTAATGTCTCCTTCGTTCACGGTCTGTTCAGGGTCAACCGTTGCCTGAATGCTGTAGTTGCCTGGCTCCGCGGGAGTCCATTCAAACGAGACCGTCTCTATCTGCTGCGGGTTGAGAGATTCGATCGATCCTTCAAACACGTCTTCTTCCCACTTTCCTGTTTCCTTGCGCTTGCATGATAGGTTGATGCTGAACGTGCCAACGGCAGCGTCCCCCTCGTTCTTGACACTGACATTGATGATTGCATTTATCCCCTCGATTAGTGGGCTTGAGTCTGTGGTTATCTCCAGTGGTGTTAGATCGGGTAGGTCATTTGAACCGAAGGCATAGACCTTGCCGCGGCCTGTTGTGTACACTCTACCGTTCGCGATAAAGGGGGAGGACCCACCACAGTCAGAATGCCATAACTCTTCTCCTGTTAATGCATCAAAGCAGTAGAGTCCGTTGTACACAAAATCCATATCCGAACCAGAGCTCTTTCCGACAAATACTTTTTTATCGGAAGACACAGCTGGCGAGTTCGTCCACCAGCCCACAGTTTCATTTTTCCATATAAGTTTGCCAGTGGCTGCTGCGTTCAGGCAGTAGGTGGCTGCCTCCTCGTAACCTCCTGTGATGTAAAGATAGCCCCATGGGGTATATGCAGGCATTGAATTCGTAGGGAGAATTTCACCACAATTCCACTCAATATCCCCGTTTATCGCATCTATCGCATAGAGGTTGTTAGGAGAACCGATGCATGTTGCTGCATATACCACACCGTTTGCAACCGTCGGAGATCCGTGAACTTCTGCCGATGTTGTTATATTCCAGACCTCTGTCCCATTATCTGCATCAACAGCGTAGAAGCGAAATTCATTCGGCGCTCCGAAGTAGACGTTTCCGTATGCTGCAGCAGGTGTTGAGTGCCCTCCTGCTGGGAAGCCCCAGAATGGTTGCTGCGGTGGTGGACGCGGGTGTGTCTCACTAACAGCATAGTAATGCCCCTCGCTCCCGATGAAGATCTTTCCATCTGCGATACAGGGACCACTGTTCACACTGGCATCGCCATCGGAAAACTTCCATTGCCATTCAATGTCTCCTGTGTCAGCGTCTATCGAGTAAAGTCTTCCTGGGTCTCCAGATGCGATGAATACGTAGCCGTCGTAGTACGCTGGTGTTGCCCACGAACCGAATGCAGGTCGGTTGATCTCTGTATCCCAGATTTCCTCTCCATCTGATTCATTGATACATACGATGTGTCCATCTTCACAGTAAACAAAGACCTTGCCGTCCACAACAATTATGGATGATGAGGGATTTGCGCCGATATCGGGTGAGATCCATGAGAGATTGTTGTCATCAGGTGCAGTGGATAGGAAGTATCGTGTTGTTGTGAGCCCAACTACTTCCTCAACCAAGTTGTTTATCATGAAGAGATCTGATCTATCCTCGCCATAGGCGTATTCTCCTCTTGCAGCAATCTTTATCACGTATTGGAAGCCATTGATCAGACCCCTCGTATCCCATTGGTAGGAATCTCCTTCAAGGTTCTCTTTTATCTTCACCCATGATTCGCCTCCGTTGGGGCTGTAGGCAAGATCGACCTTGACAGGTTTATCGTGTGAGATCTCCCATCTTATCTCCAGACTCTCAGAGACCTGCTCCCCGCCCCGGGGGTTCTTCAGTACTATCGGTATCCTATCGTAGACAGGTATCTGTACTGTGAGGTTGTTGTTGGTCTCGTTTGATTCAGGAAGTTTGCAATCCGGGTCGAGGCATAGTCTAAGGTTGTGAGATCCACTCTCTTTAGGCGTCCATCCAAGCTTGATTGATGTGGTTCCATAGAATGAGATATTTGTGACATTTCCCATCACTTCTGTATCGTTTCCTCTAATCTCTATAAGTGTTGCATTGAACCTGTTTCCAGCGCCCGCAAGCGCAGCAGCGATTGAATTGGTCTCGTTTGCAAAAACGTGTTCATCCGTCTCTATCCCCGTGGGTACGAGATCGGGAAGTATAACCAAAACATCTGCTGTTACATTGTTGTTCTCCTCGTCCAGTTCCCGCACGTCACCTTCTGAGTCGAGAAACACCCTTACATCATAGTATCCTGTCTGGTTGGGCGTCCAGTACAACCTTGCACTTAGGTCGGAATCTGCATATACCGACGATACCGTTTCTCTGTCCACAGCAGTCCCGTTCACATACATCGTCACATTGAAACGCGCTGCGGACAAGTTGTACACTCCATCATGATCAGGATTCCACGCGAAGACGACCTCAGTCTCATCGTTGGCCCAGACGGTGCAAACGGTCTCTTGATCGACCACCATCCCGTCTGCGAGAAGTTTGACGTTGAATCGCCCACCATTGCTTTTAACCCTGAGTTTCACAGTGGAGTTTGTGCTCACATAGATCTCACTGGGAATGTCTATTCCGCCAATCGGGTGCATGTCGGGGTAACTGGGTGATCCTAACCTCAGGATTCCGACAGGATACGGTCTTCCAGCGAGTGCTGTTGCCGCGGCAGATGTACAGGGAATCTTCGATGAGTCTGGTGAAGATCCCGGGATTTTGTTGAAGTATCCTTCAGCGTGCTGAAGATCTGTTAGGCAGTCGAAAGGTGTCTTACCATTCTTACGCCAGGAATCAGGGTTCTCACCTGCGGAGATTATTGCCTGGATCACATGGGCTGTTGCAAGCGAGTTTGAAGATCCGCCGTCATCTGGAAACCCACCATCGTCATTCTGAGCGGATCTGAGGTAATTCAGAGCATTCGTTACAGATGTATCCTGGACATATCCTGCTGATGCAAGTGCCTGTATCGCAATAGCGGTATGGCTCACCCTGCCTCCATCCGAATGGTGCGTGAATTCCCATGATCCATCATCAGGGTTCTGCTCTGCGATCAGACGCTTTATCAGGTTCTGGATGATCGAAGAATGAGGTTTCTCGCCTGCTGAGATCAGTGCGAGGATCGTTAGAGCGTCATCGTATGGGTCATAGTTACTGTTGCTATATCCCATCTTCTCTCCGTCGTAATATGATTTCAGGTATAGAACATAATTCATGCCTCCGAAGTCCCTTGGATCCTCGCCTGCGGATGAGATCGCAAGAACCATCGCCGCCCAGCCAGAGGGGTTTGAAAACACTGTTACATTGCTTTCATAGTTCTCAGACGGATGATCCCTCAGACAATCCATGAGCGAACCCCACTCGTAAGGGTTATCGCCTGCCGCAGTTATCGTAATAACTGCCCATGGCGTCTCTGACAATCCTCTTCCGATGCTCCCGCCCATATTCTGCGCACCATGGAGGTAATCGAGAGCGTCCCGTATGTTACTGCTGTAGTTCCCTTCAAACGAAGAGTGGACGGTGGTGACGTTTATCAGAAGTTCATTGTCAGAGGGGTCCCCGTTCCACTCCTCAATTCTCACACTCAGGTTATACTCAGAAGCATTCGTGGGTGTCCATCCAAACCTAACATATCCTGTTGCATCTGGTTTTGATAGCCACCCATCAAGTGTCACTGATCTCTGATCCATCTCCACCCCGCAAACGTCGAGTGTTACGTTGAAGTTTCTCGGGGCAACCTCATCCCCGCTGCGCTTCACAATCCCGATGATCGTGTTCATCTGGCCTGCATGTATCCTCGACGGTATGATGATGGCATCGACCCCGGTATCGATAAGCGCAGTTGGTCTAATAAGTGGATGGTTGTCTGTGACAGATCCTGGTGGCACGTCCTCGATGGATGTCACATTATCATATTCACCGCCCAGCAGGCATGTGTAGGGGTAATCGTATATTCCATCGTTGTCTGTATCGTGTTCCATATAGGCATCAGTCCATGATGACACTTCATAGCGCTTCTCAGCATCGCCCTCGTTAAAAATCTCTGTTATCCAGTACCCCCAGTAGTTGTGGTCCCACGAATTGTTGAGTCCATCATCATCTGCAGCTGCACAAACCTCTGTGTAGGGCGAAGAAGTGTCATCGTGGAAGCGCACAACTTCATAGGTTGTGTAGAGGTTGTTGTACTGTATCGTGTTGTTGTAGCCTGATACACGGATGCCTACAACAGGGTCGTAGATGCTGTTTCTGACGATTGTATTCTCGTTTGAGTTCGAATCTATGTATACATTACTGTAACTGGTATTATAGGTCCCTCGCTGATATTTTGAACCCTCTTAAGACGATATTATTTGAATCTGTTATATTTAACTCGGTGTATATCCTTGTAGCTTCCCGAGACTCTCCGATTATCATGAGATTGTGTCTGTCAATGATCTGCAGTTCAGGACAGACCACATAGCTGCCGCTTGCAAGATGGATCATCGTGCCGTCTGGAGAGAGATCGATTGCATCCTGGATCGTTGGATAATCGTCTGGGACATCGACGGACGAGACATTCTCCACTCCCACACCCACTATGATCTCGTTATTATCCTCAGAAAGTTCATCCACCAGGTTATGAGGATCAACAACAGCGGTTAATGTGAAATCACCCGTGGTATTCGGCATCCATTCAAAGTAGATCTCAATTAGCTCCCTGGATTCAATATTGGGTACTTTTTCCGATCCTATAATCTCTCCCTCTGCCGCAAGGGTTATGTTGAAGTCTTCTGCTTCGATCAGTCCTTTATTCTCTACCCTGACTCCAATCATATTTGTGAAGTTCACATAAGTCCTTTTGGGTGTTACGATCTCTATCGGAGCAAGATCGGATTTTATAGGTGGTGGTGTGTCTCCTGATGTCCATGCGATCCTCTCAGAGTCGTTCAGGATCAGAGAGGATACAGACGAGTGGGCCCATATATCCCATGACTCACTGCTTCTGTTGTATCTGTACAGGTATGGATCGAAAACTCCATCAATTCTCGTCACAACACCATTTTTTTGCTCAAATGCAATACCGAAATCGAAACAGGCTCTCTCTGTTGCATCAAGAATGCTTGACCCCTCTTTGATGGCTATTTCATCATAATATGCTGTTTTATCCCAGCACTCTATGAGAACTCCAACCGTTATCTCTGGATCCACAGTAACCGTTCTCTCCATCCAGTTGTTCGCCTCATTCGACTCATTAACCTCGTTGGACGTATCGAGATCGACCCTGATCATGTGGGTTCCATCCCTTGACGGCGCCCATTCAAGTTCAACGATCTCGTTTGTTCCAGGGGGGATGGAATCGTGCCGTATTGCTGATAGAATTGTGTTGTTCTCGCAGAGTGAGATGTTGAATGTGCCTGTGTCGTTGGTGCCAGCATTTCCAACGATCGCGGTTATTATATTACTCGTGTTGAGATAGATCACATCAGGTACCCCGATCTCGTTTACAGTGAGATCTGGCATCGGTGCATCGGTTATACTGACCTCTACTGTCTTATTGTTGTTCGCTTCGTCCAACTCATCCACCGAATCATCATGATCTGCACGTGCCGTCAGGTTGTATCTTCCTGTTGAGGTCGGAGTCCACCCAAACTCCACTGTTAGTCCACTCTCGGCAGCAAGTGCATCCATTCTTACGATCCCTGTGAGGCTATCGTTGACGAGCATCGAGACGTTGAATGCCTCTGCACCCCAAAAACCACTGTTATTGATCGTAACACGAACCGTACCGTTCTCATTCACGACAAACTGGAGCGGCTCAATCTCTGATATTAAAAGATCGGGTTTCGGGAGTTCAACAACGCTAATATCCATCGTTATATTGTTGTTTAACTCATTAGATTCGATGATCTGATTATCAGAGTCAACCCACGCCCTCATGATGTAATTTCCGAAAAATTCAGGCTCAGGCGTCCAGTTGAACTTCATATCCGCAACCCCGCTTGCATTGAGCGAGCCAATCGCTTTACCTGCGATAAACGCATCATTCAGAAAGAGGGAAAGATTGAACCCTTGGGTTGCATCACCACCCCCATTATTCCCAATTTTTACATTCACAACATTGGAGTGGTTCCGATAGAAGGTCAGGGGAGAAAGAGACAGGGGTGTAAGGTCAGGCTCCAGGGTCTCTTCCACCACAACCTCAAGACTCTTCTCGTTGTTCGTCTCATTCACTTCATCCACCAACCCAGAGGTGTCAGCGATTACTTGGAGGTTGTAGTTACCCGGCCTCGATGGCGTCCATACAAAGTCGACAATCGTATCTTCACTCAGATTGAGCGAGTAAACGCATTTCTCATCGATAGCGCGCCCGTTCGCCTTGAGCGAGACGTTGAATATGGACGCATTCGCAGTGCCAGTGTTAACCACGCTCGCTGTGACATTTCTGACACTGAAGTTATCACATGCAACATCTGTTACAAGCAGGTCAGGCTTCAATTGCACAAGCGGAAGCTCGTCATACAAATAAGGGGTGTCACCTATCCCATCACCGTCATTATCGATCCCACTGTATGAAGCCCAGTAATTTCCACCAAGATAGGGTCCACCCATAATGTTCTCTCCACGAGTCTTTGTTATATTGTAGATATTATCCTTACTATCATCTTTAAACCAGTGTGATACGAAGATATTATCGTATATGAGATTATCAGAACCGCCAAGCTGAATCTGCTCAAAAAAGACGTTTCTTCGCAGGATGTTGTGATATGCAGGCCTATCCTCATCGGCATGTGTTGCACCGAGAAAAGAGATTGCATCATCCTTCTCGCCTGTGACCGTGTTGTTCACGATTATGCTGTTGTTGCCCCATATCGCAATGGGTATTTTGACACCGTCCCCGATCGTGTTATTCTCAATCGTATTATACGAGGAGTCTTCGATGTAAATCCCACCCCAGGTATAATAAATATAATTATCTCTGATCGTGTTGTTATCAGAGCAGAGCCTGACCACCGAATTAGGGTAGTTCGAGTAGGTGCCCCCAGTCCACCCATCTCTCATATCAAAGCCTTGAATAGTGCAGTTATCCCCTAACACAGTTATCAGATCATCTTGACCATCGTATCTCAGCACAACCGTGCCATTCGCAATGAGGCTCACATGTGATAACTCCTCAGGAATCACAAGGGGTTCATTGTATGGCTTACCATCCTCCCGTGGAGAAACAATGATCTCCGTCCATCCTGGATATGAAACATCGATCGCATCCTGAATACTCTTGTAATCCTCAGGAACCCTTATAACCTTCATCTCGATGATATTGACCGTTCTCTCCACCTCGTTATTCTCTTCATCACACTCCTCGATGATATCCTCTGGGTCAATGGTGCCAATGAGCGCGTAACTACCAGCGTCAACAGGACTCCAGAGGATGGAGATGTTTTCAAACTCACCCACTGGTAGTTCATTGATCACTTCAGAGCCTATCAACTCTCCGTTTGCTTTGAGTGTGAGATTGAAGGGTGCACTCACATTCTTCCGACCCGTGTTCAGGATGGAGAGATTTATCCAGACAGAGGAGTTAGGGAAGAGAACAGGAGGAACATCGAATCCGGCAATTACGAGATCCGGGATAAGTGTCTCAACCACTTCCACATCAGTAGCAAAAACATTATTCGAGGAATCTCCTTCAACCACCAGCTCCTCAGGATCAATCACCACAGCGAGGTTGTGTGATCCAGCCTCCAGAGGACTCCAGTTGAATACCACCGTGGAGTTCTCACTCGAATTCAACGGCGGATTCGAGAAGACCGTGACATCCAGGATGTCACCATCGACCGAGAAAGTGATGTTGAACGGACCCTCTACCGAAACCCTCCCGATGTTTCCGATTGTGCAGGAGATTGCAGCACTTTCACGCACAACAAACCGATCTGGCATCATCACATCAATTATTGCAAGATCCTCGATCACATCAAGCCAGAGAATATGTGACTCTATCTCCTCTTCTCTCACCGTGTGGCTGAAGGTGACAGATTTATCCCCAGACGCTGCACAAAGTTGGATCGTGTCCCCGACTTGAAGCTCACTTCGATTTAGAGAAAGGTAATAGAAGTCTGGTCTTGACTCAAACACACCTGCACTCCAGCATAAGCTGTTATTGAAGTTTGTGACCTCAACACTGCCCGTAGTCCCTCTGTAAAACAGGTATCCGCAGACCAAAGTCTCAGTATCAGAAAGCGATCTTACAGCAAGTGGAAGGCTGTCTGGGAAATTCTTTCTGAGATCTGCAGATACCAAAGGGAATATAAGCAGTAAAATTAAAAGTACTGCTACCAATCGCTTCAGATATTTCACCATTTTATAATACTGCTGTATTCTGTTGCTTTTTGTGGTTGGTG
>NJEL02000019.1 GCA_002254825.2 Methanosarcinales archaeon ex4572_44
CCTTCTGATAGGAAGGGTGCAAACCTTTCACGAAACTTTGAAGCTGTCGATTCGGTGATAGAGGAAGCTGTCCATGGACCTGTTTATGAGGTTGAAGAGCTCTGTGGGGCAGTTTCAAGAAAACTCCTGGATCGGCATGAGTATGCGAATCGTGCAGAGGTTCGGATGAGAAGTGAGTATGTGATAAAGCGAAAGACACCTGAAGCGGGTGCTACCTGTGAGGAAGTGGTTGACATGATTGCAGAGGCGACAGCGATCAGGGGTAAGGACACTGATACTATTGTCCGAAAGATGATCGGGGCAGAGGTTCTCGGTATCACAGCGTGTCCGTGTGCTCAGGAGATTATGAGTGATCGGGCTATACAGGCGCTGGAGGAGTTGGGTGTCTCTGATGAGGTAGTGAGAGAGTTTCTTCACAGGGTTCCGATGGCGACGCATAATCAGCGTGGGCGTGGTGCGATAACCATAGAGGTTCATGATGGTGTTAATGTGCCTCTCGATAAGATAATACGAATAGTTGAAGAGTCGATGAGCGCAACGGTGTATGAGTTTTTGAAGCGGAGGGATGAGGCTGCACTGGTGGAACAGGCGCACCGCAATCCAAAGTTTGTTGAGGACTGCGTGCGTACAATGGCGCAAAAAGTGGTTGAAGAATTTAGAGAACTGCCCGGAGATGCGATTATCACGATCAAACAGATCAACGAAGAGAGCATTCACAGACACAACGCCTTTGCAGAGCGAATGGCAACAATGAAAGAACTACGAGACGAACTTGCTCAAGGTATAACAGAATAGACCTGTTGTCATTTAATGGTTATCACTCTCTTTAAGCAGGGAGTTACTATTTTCCCCTATCGGATGCGTCTATTTTATCTATTGGGGTGGGGATTATTTGTCTGTGCTGGATTTTCTTTATCTGTTGGTCTGGTTGTTTGTAGTTCTGTTGCTTGGGGTTGTTGCCTATCTCTTGGTTGATAGGTTTGTTTCGGGATTGGGGGATTCTTATGGTCTTTCGAAGATGTGTGGGGTGGTCTTATTCACGTATCTTGTCTGGCTTTCTTCCTTTATTGGGATTGGTGCGTTGCCTGTTTTTGTTATCCTGGTTATCATAGGGATAATATTATTCTTTCGTAGAGGGGTGGATTTTTCTATTTTCGGTTTTTATGAGTTTGTGTTTGCTGTTTCGTTTCTCTCTTTTGCATCGGTTCGCTCGTTCTATCCTGAGATCTATGGGGCTGAAAAGCTCATGGATTTTGCCATTTTGAATAGCCTCTTCAGGGCTGAAGTCTTTCCACCGCTTGATCCCTGGCTTTCAGGTGGGTATCTTGATTTTTATTATTATTTCGGGCATTTGGTGGTAGCGACCATGGGAAAACTCACTGGAACGCCGCCCGAGGTTGCATACAATCTGGGGCTCTCTTTATTCTTCGCTCTTGCGGTCACCACTACTGTATCGCTTGGGTATAATCTTGCGGGCAAGAAGAGGTGTGGGTTGCTGGCAGCGTTTTTTGCGGTTCTCTCTGGTAATCTCAAGTCGGTTGTCCTGGCGATTAAGACGGTGTATTATGGGTTTACACCAGATATTTATTATTACTGGGGTTCTTCTCGTGTTATACCAAATACTGCAAATGAATTTCCGTCTTTCACGTTTTTGCACGGCGATTTGCATGCGCATCTTGCAGCAATTCCACTACAACTCCTATTTCTTGTTTTGCTCTTGAATCTGTATCGTTCTCTGCAACGCGGCAGGTTTGAGGTTGGTACATGTATTCTGACTGGTTTCGTGCTCGGATTCTTTTTCCCGACTCATTCGTGGGATTATCCGACGTATCTCTTCATAATTGTGCTGATAACGGTTTATCTGCTCGGTGCAAGTAAACAGATGTTAAAAGTGCTTTCTGTTATCGTTGGATCGAGTTTGATCTTCTTTATTCCTTTTCAGATTACGTACTCGTCTTTGGGCTGCTGCTTCTGCCGCTCACATTCTTCATGGTGTATATGTATTATAATATTCCGCTGACGCAACAGATAGGCGTGGGAAAGATTACATTGGGAGCAGCCTCTCTCGCAATACTATTGGCACTCTCGTATTTTCTGGAGGCCCAGTTGCTCTTTCTGCTCATTGTTATGCTTGCCATCTGGATCTGGTATCTTGTGCGAGCGCGTGAGAGTGGACTCTCTGAGGATACGCCTTTTGTCATGATTCTTGTTGTGGCTGGTTTGCTCGTATCAATCTTCTGTGAACTTTTTTACTTCAAAGATGCTTTCGAACCACCGTTTCAGCGATTCAACACCGTTTTTAAACTGTACAATCAGGTCTGGATCTTATTTGCAGTTTCAGCGTCCTTTGCAGTCTATCAGATCACTACGAAGCTAAGGAGCGCCATTCGAAGTGTGTGGCTTGTGGCAGTTGCAATTTTCCTAATTTCTATTATTATCTTCCCGATTACAACAGCAATAGTACTGACCGATGGATTTACAGGTTATTCGGGACTCGATGGAATGAAATATCTTGAAAAAGGACACCCTGGCGATTATCACGCGATTAGGTGGATGCGGGTAAATCTCCACGAGAACACGATAGTTCTTGAACGGTGGGGTGAGAGCTACACACTCACAGGGCGTGTGTCGGCAAACACAGGCATTCCAACACCGCTTGGTTGGGCAGGGCATGAGATCATATGGCGTTCAAACCAAACACAGGTCAACCAGAGGCTTCTTGACGTGGATACGATATACACGACCAGAGATCATGCAAAGATGCATGGACTACTGAGAAGGTACGGGATAACCCATATCTACGTAGGCGAGCTGGAACGTGAGAAATACGCCGATCAGGTCTTGAAGTTTGATGATATTTTTGATGTAGTCTACGAAGACAAACGCAACTCGACGGCGATATACCAGGTGATAGAGTAGTCTGAACGATTGGGATAGTGATCGTTATATTGCAACGGTTCGGGGGTTTTCCAGCAAGACCCTGGTCGGTTGAAATGTTAAAGGTAAAGCTATAAGTATCATTGTTTTCTATTATGTTTTTATGTAAGGTGGCGCATATCTTATGGTTGAGAAACTTGTTGAGATCAAAAATGTATCGGTTAAAGTTGGCGGTAGCGAACTCCTGAAGAATATCGATCTCGCTATAATGGAGGGCGAGCAGCTCGGAATCCTTGGCAGGAGCGGCTCTGGCAAGAGTGTGCTTTTAAGCGTCCTGCGCGGCCACGAAGAATACAAACCCGCAGCGGGAGAGGTAATCTATCATGTTGCTATCTGTGAAGCATGTGAGCGGGTTGAAGCGTCGAGCATGGCAGGAGAAGCATGCGCCTGTGGCGGCAGCTTTGTTAAGAGAGAGGTTGATTTCTGGGCAGATAAAAATGAGCATCATCGCAACCTGATCAAGCAACGCGTGGCGATCATGCTCCAGCGAACATTCAACTTATACGGCACTGAGACCGTCCTTGAGAACGTGATGAAGCCTCTGCTTGCAAGCGGATACAGTTCGAAGAATGCCATCAACCGAGCGGTTGAACTCCTAGATTCCGTAAATATGTTGCACCGTCCGCTGTATCTTGCAAACGATCTGAGCGGTGGCGAGAAACAGCGTGTTGTACTGGCACGCCAACTTGCAATGGATCCCATACTCTTCCTTGCAGATGAGCCCACAGGCACCCTTGATCCAAAGACGGCGATACAGGTGGAATCCACGATACAGAAAAATATCAGGGATGCTAATAAAAGTCTGATACTCACCTCTCATTGGCATGAGACGATCGAACGGCTCGCTGGACGGGTGATACTGTTTGATCAAGGAGAGATCACAGCCGAAGGTAAGCCTAAGGATATTATTGAAGAGTACCTTGAAAGAATGGGCGAAGTCGAAGAGCGCGAAGAGAGAGAGTTTGGAGCACCGATCATAGAATGCCGCAACATCCAAAAGCACTTCTATTCAATCGGACGTGGGATAGTGAAAGCAGTCGATGGTGTAGATCTCACAATCTATGAGAACGAGATCTTCGGCATTGTGGGCATGAGTGGGGCCGGGAAGACCACGCTCAGCAAGATACTCGCCGGGCTAACACCAGGGTATTCCAACTACAAAGGCATCTGCCAGATACGTGTTGGAGAGGATTGGGTGAACATGGCAACAGCAAGCCCGGCACGTGGGCGAGCAAGGGAACACATGGCAACTCTCCACCAAGAGTATGGTCTCTTCTCATACAAGAGTGTGCGTGATAATCTGGTGGGCGCTGTGCCAGAGATTCCTGACGAGTTTGCCAAGATCACTGCCGTGCATATGATGGAAGCTGTCGGCTTCGAGCCTGACGAGATCGAAGATGCGCTCGATCGGATGCCTGGAGATCTGAGTGAGGGAGAGCGACAGCGGGTCATCTTCGCCCACACGCTGATAAGAGAACCACGGATACTGATACTCGACGAGCCGACCGGTACGATGGATCCAATCACACGTGTCACGGTTGCAAACACTGTTAAACGTGTTAGGAGTAAACTTGACACAACGGTGATTGTGATATCACACGATGTTGACTTTGTGAAAGCGGTCTGTGATCATGCAGCCTTCATGTCGGCAGGGAAGATAGAGTGTATAGGTTCACCAGACGAGGTAATCGGTGCCCTGTATGCAAAAGAAGGATTGGAAGGTGTATAGGGGGGAGAAGAATATGGGTGATGATGAGATAATGGAGGATGAACGATATTCACGTGTGGGAGAAGCCTACATCGTACGAAGACTCGCAAAAACGATTGCTGATGAGCTTGGAGAGGAGACGGCTGAGAAGATAATGTACAATGCAGGGAGGAGTCTTGGAGAGGACTTTGCAGCAAAGAAAGGTGGTGTGTACGACCCGGCCGAGGCACTTGCGATCTTGAGGGCACACACCGTCCGCAGCGACTCCTATTCAATAGACATGGTTGATGGGTACGTTGGAAAGGATGAGAATTTTGTTGCGATCGTCAAGATTGAAAACTGTGTGGTCCAACGGATCATAGGTCAGGAGTTTAAGAAACGACCTCTCCTCTGTCGATTCTCAAGGGGTTATATTGAGGGTGCGCTCAGCAAACTCACAGGGCTTGACGTGAAAGAAAGAGTATTCAAATCTGAAAACGAGCCTTTCCCAACGTGTCACGGGCGCATAACCTTCTCCAAAAGGAAGGAATAAGTCAAAATGAAGAATTTACTCGACGAAATACGGATAACCTATCTACAAGAGCCAGAGCTGACAGAGCCTACACTGGTGGTTGGGTTGAGCGGTGTGGGAAATGTTGGGTTGATAGCAGCACACCACTTGATAAAAAATATAAAAGCAGAGAAATTTGGAGAGGTCTGCTCGCCTTTTTTTATCCATCCGCTCGCACCAGTGCCAGCCATGATGAGCGTTGACGGCGTAGTTGAACCGATGAAAGACGAACTGTACTACAACGAAGAGCAAAGCCTCATAATCTTGATCGGTTACTACCAGGGCAGCACACCAGAAAGCTACTACAAACTTGCAGAAGAGATAGGTCGGATGTGCCAAAAATTCAAGGTCAAACAGATACTTACGCTTGGCGGATACGGCGTCGGAACACACGGCATTCCGCGCGTCTACAGCGTCGTCTCAAGAAGTGAATTGATTGATACGATAGCAACTCACGACGTCGTCTTTCAATCCGGGCTGAACGGACCAATTGCAGGAATGTCAGGACTGCTCATAAAACTTGCAGGCGACGCAGATATCGACGGCATATTTCTCGCAGCAAGCACCGAAGGCAACTACCCGGATCCACGAGCCGCAAAAGAAGTGATGCTCCGAGCAGCCTCAATACTCAACATCGAGATAAGTACAGAAGAGATCGAGAACGAAATAAAGATGATTGAAGAAGTTTTCCAGCCACAGTCAGAAGAAAAACCTGACAGGAAAGATTACCTAAGCTACATAAACTAAATCACTAAATCCAACCGACAGCCACCAGCATCCATTAGCTTTATCAATAAGATGTGCCATAGTAGAGTGGGAAGTGTTTCGGCAGAGGGATTAAAAAGACCCATACGTGTATCGCTTTTTCTGTCCCACCGTCCTCTGATGGCAGTGGATGGCAGGAAGGTGGTCGGATTCTGTTGAAATGCGTAAAATTTAGAAGGAAATTGGAATATGGAAGATAGAACCTTAGTATGTAAAGACTGTGGTGAAGAGTTCGTCTTCACTGCTGGTGAGCAAGAATTTTTCGAAGAGAAAGGATTCGATGATCCACAACGCTGCAAAGAATGCAGAGAAAGGAGAAAATCGGAACGAAGAAACAGAGGATTCAGGCGATATTGAAATTTACAGTTATATTTGGTAGATAAAATAGAAATAATATTTTATCCTATTTTTTCACAAAAACCGCACATAACCTTATGTGCAATCGCCGAAATAGAAAGGTACTTAAATTTGGAGGATAAACTAATATTGATTGGTTATGCAGATAGTTAGAGGAGTCTGCGCCATATGTGGCAACGTTGGAGTGCTTCATACCTGCCCCTTGTGTGGAAGGATGGTCTGTGATAGGTGTCTTACACAGCGAGGAGCATGCGTTGAATGCAGCAGAGGCAGAATAATAAAATAAACCTCATCCACGATCTGTTGCTCGGAACTTCCAGATACAAAAATTCTTTTCACACCCATCTTATCTCATGGCTTTGAGGTGTGACAGAGTGGCGGCGTCACTACAATGTTTTCTCATTCTGTGTCGTCGTGTGTGGTGTCTGGGTTTAACTAATTTGATCAACAGTGCTTTTGGAGGCGGAAAGTTTAAAAACAAAAAACTGTATTAGTTGTGGCAGAAGTAGTTTGAATTGATTAAAGAATGATCAACTATAAAGAGGTATGAGTATTATGGCTGTAGAGAAACCACATATGAACCTGGCAGTGATTGGTCATATTGACCATGGCAAGTCGACGCTTGTTGGAAGGTTGATGTATGAGACAGGTGCTGTGCAGGAACATATAATTGAGAAATATAAGCAAGAAGCAAAAGCCAAGGGCAAGGAGTCTTTTGCCTTTGCGTGGGTGATGGATCAGCTCAAAGAGGAGCGGGAGCGAGGTATCACCATCGATGTTGCACATCAGAGATTTGACACTGATAAGTATTACTTCACCATTGTGGATTGTCCAGGGCACAGGGATTTTGTTAAGAATATGATCACTGGTGCGAGTCAGGCAGATGCAGCGATCTTGGTAGTATCTGCCAAGGATGGTGTACAAGCTCAGACAAAGGAGCATGTTTTCCTCTCTCGGACCCTTGGTATCAACCAACTCATCATCGCGATGAACAAGATGGATGAGGTGGACTATGCCGAGGGCAAGTTTACTGCTGTGAAGAATGATTTGGTCCAGTTGCTCAAGATGGTCGGGTACAAGCCCGATGAGATGGAGTTCATACCGACCTCTGCTTTCTTTGGCGATAATATATCAAAGTTGAGTGACCAGACCAAGTGGTATAAGGGACTAACGATCCTGCAGGCACTGGATACACTCAATGAGCCTGAGAAGCCTATCAAACTCCCGCTGCGCATACCTGTGCAAGACGTGTACACCATTTCGGGCATCGGCACGGTGCCCGTTGGCAGGGTTGAGACCGGTAAGATGAAGAAGGGTGATAACGTCATCTTCATGCCGAGCAAGTCATCGGGTGAGGTCAAGTCGATCGAGATGCACCACGAAGAGATACCAGAGGCTGTACCAGGGGATAACATCGGATGGAACGTGCGTGGCGTGGACAAGAAGAGTATTCGCAGAGGGGATGTCTGTGGCAATACCGATAAGCCGCCTGCTGTGGCTGAAGAGTTCACTGCGCAGATCGTGGTACTCCAACATCCATCAGCCATAACAGTTGGATACACACCTGTATTCCACTGTCACACGGCACAAGTTGCATGCACCTTGATGTCACTTGACAAGAAACTCGATCCGAGGACTGGTCAGGTAAAAGAAGAAAATCCGACGTTCATCAAAGCTGGTGACGCTGCAATAGTGACCGTCAAGCCAACCACGCCGTTGTGCATTGAGAAGATCAAGGAGATTCCACAACTGGGTCGGTTTGCCATACGGGACATGGGTCAGACAATCGCCGCTGGAATGGTGATGGACCTCAAACTGAAACCCTAATCCACTCCAATTAAACCATTTTATTTTTTAGGGTAAAAGTGTTGTTCTATGGTGCAGAAAGCAAGGATCAGACTCACAGGTACAAGTCCAAGCACGCTTGACGGGATCTGCGGGGAAGTTCGAAAGATAGCTGACAAGACTGGTGTGAATATAGCGGGTCCAATCCCGTTTCCAACCAAGAAGCTCGTCGTTCCATGTCGTAAAAGCCCCGATGGTGAAGGCACTGAAACATGGGATCACTGGGAGATGCGAATACATAAACGGCTGATAGATCTTGATGCCGACGAACGCGCGCTGCGACAGCTGATGAGAATCCAAGTGCCAAAAGACGTGAGCATCGAGATCGTTCTAACAAGCTGAACCACTACTATCCACTCTCTTCTTCTCTCTTTTTCTTATTTCATTTTTCTTATTTCATTATTCTCTCCGCAGTGCTTCGACTGGGTCGAGTCTTGCTGCTCGGTTTGCGGGGTATACGCCTGCTGTGGTGGTTGTGATTATCCCAAAGGCTAAGCCAATTGCGAGTGAGGTCCAGGATACTTTGAGTGGGAAGTCGCCGAGTGTTGATATTAGGATTGAGTTTGTTGCGCCGATTGTGATTCCTATTAGTCCGCTTACGAGTCCGAGTAGTCCTGATTCGAGCATGAAGAGTATTTGGATGTCTCCGCGGGTTGCGCCTACTGCTTTCATTACGCCTATCTCTTTTATTCGTTCGTGGACTGTCAGCATCATTACGTTGACTATGCCGATTCCTCCTACGATGAGTGATATTGCGCCGATGCCTCCGAGTCCGTATTTGATCATTGTGAGTACTCTCTCTATTCCTTCGAGGATGGATTTCATTATGAAGACTGTGTATGCTTCGTCTTTGTGAAGCCTTTCGAGCGAGTCTTCCAGTTTTTCTGCTGTGGCCTCTATCTCGCTCTGGTCTTCTACTGTGACTAGAATGTGGGAGTATGAGTATTTTGTTACGTCGAGGAGTTCTTTTAGTGACTGGTGTGTGGTGAAGATTTCCGTGTTTGTGTTGCTGTCGAATGCTGATATTTGTTCTTTTTCTTCGAGTATTCCGACGATTGTGAACTCTTTTGTTATGTCGTTGTTCTTGTTTGTGAGGGTCATGCGCATTCCTGGGTTCAGTGGTATTTTGAACATTTTGTTGGCGATGTCGCTTCCTATTACGATTGCGCTTCTGTCAGAATCTGTTAGGAAACGCCCTTTGTCTACTAATTCTGTGAGGTCTGGTTCTTTTGTAGGAGTGATTGCGGTTAGTGATATTGAGCGTTCTTCGTTTCTGAATTCTGCAAGCATGCCGCCGCCATTTCTTGGCGAGACTGTTTTTACTCCAAGGGTGTTTTCGAGGGCGTGTACGTCTTTGTCATCGAATTCTGCTGGTTTTTTGTAGACGTATCTTCCAGTTTCGGAATATGAGTTGCCGCCGGGAAATATGGTGATCACGTCAAGGTCTGCTCCTCCGAATGCCTCGCCCACGCCTTCTTCGAGCCCTTCGCCTACTGAGAGCATGACAACGATTGCGATGACGCCTATTATTATGCCGAGGCTTGACATTATGGTTTTGAATTTATTGCTCTTGAAACTGAGTTGCACCTGTTCGAGTGCATCGATTAGTTTCACTCTGATTTCGCTCTCCTGTGCCTCATGAGTATGAAGAATCCAGAGACAGTTGCGAGTACTGCTGCAAGGATTGCAATAACAGTCAGGTCTACTTGCGTTTCTCTCTTCTGGGTGTGGGGGCTTCTCTGGTCTTTGAGTGCTACAGTCAGTGCGTCTGTCTCGTGCCAGTTGTTTCCGTTTTTGAATCTGAGTTTGAAGTTGATATCTGTTAGATCGTTTTCTTCTTTCATGTCGAACTTGACCGTGAAGAGTTCATCAGATTCCATTGTGCCGATGAAATATTCAGCAGGCTCAAATGTTGCATTTCCATCTGGGATTATGGTCACAGCGTTTACAGTGTTGGGTCTGTTGTTTGCCACACTGAGTATGATTCTACCGGGGTTCAACTCTAGAGTTTCGGAGAGTACAGCGTCTATACTGGAGGAGTCCACGGTCACAGGTATCTTCAGGTTCAGGCTATAGAGTCTGGCGCTGCCCTCGAGCTTGAATTTGAGAAGATACGTGCCGTCTGGTGTGTTATTCTTGACCTGTATTGTGAATGGGAGTTCCAGAGAGTCTCCTGGACCTATTATTCCCACGTTGTAGTATGGCTCGCTTGTTACTTCTATCATCTCACTTTCTCCTGAGAGTTCTGCAGACTGTATCTGGGCGTTCATGCTGTAGTCACTCCCGTCCATTTCAATCGTGTACTCTGAGGCGCTGTTAGTTAGTTTGAGTGTTACAGTGGCTGTATCGCCTGGAATGAGGGCTTCAGGACTTACCACGCAGTTTTCAAGCTGCACAGTGCCTCTGGCGTCAACAACCTCGCTTCCTACTTCGATGTCAAATTCTCTTTTGGTGAAAGTGCCATCCACTCTGTAACCTAGCTCTATCGTGTTTGTACCCACAAAAGCATCCCTATCAACATGCACAGCGTATTTATACACTATTTCATCCCCTTCTCGTATTGTTCCAGGATACTTCACAGCGCTCTCACCTGTTTTGATGGAGAATGGATATTCTGGGATAAACTCGATTGATGCGCCGCTCACGTCGTTATCTCCTATGTTTTTCACCTGAACCCATATATTAAAGTCAGAGCCTGGGCTGACAGGATACGGATCATATTTTATAAGGCTGATCTTCAGGGAATTCTCCGCGAGCAGTGCCTCTGACACTCCAGCGGAAGATAGTATAATTATTGCTGCAAACAGTATCTTAATTCTCTCGTACATACTTTATCAATTCTTTAATAGTTGGCTTTTTTCCATACATCAGCAGGCCTGCTCTGATATACTGGAACTTCAGTTATTGATAAACGTAAAATCATTGTTAATGGTGATGTGAGTGGAAAATAGCTGAGTAGTCGTGCAAATATTGAGTTAGGACTCATAATTATAAACTGTAGGAAAAATAAGGGTATAACTCCGCTCATAGAGAACACACCTGCTAACTGTTGTCCTTCTCTTAGCGTTGTTGACACCGCGCCAACGCCTGCCATTATGCTTGCGAATACCAGGTAGCCGAGGAGGAAGTAGATTGGCGCAAGAACTCCCAACAACGTGGAGATCTGCAGGTTTCCCAGGATGCCAATAGCAACCACTGGAGCAGATGATAGGATGAGAAGAGCGCCTGTGAACCAGATCAGCAACTGGGCTAATCCCACTGCGCCAAGGCCCAGTATTTTTCCACTCAGAAGATCTCTGTGTGAGACAGAGGAGAGGAGAATTTCTATTATCCTGTTCTCTTTCTCCTCCACAATTCCCTGAAGAAGATAACCAGACGACGTGAAGATAGAGAGCACAAATAGCATGGCAAAACCGAATGGAAAGAGAAACGCACCAATACCCTCTTTCTCCTCTTTATCCTTGTTCAGATTGAAATATTCGCTCTTCATCGGCTGTTTTACCCGCTCAACAAGTTCTTCTGACTCTCCACTCAAGAGGTTCTCCAAAAGAAAGCCCTTTATCTGGTTTTCCACTCCCCCAGAAACTGTTGAGGTGATTTTCTTCGTTGAGTAAATATTAATCTCTCCAGTGCTGAGATAATCTGGAGGCACGACAAAGAAATGAGTGATCTCACCCTCAAAGAGTGCTTTTTTTGCAGATTCATAATCAGAATATTTCACAAAATCCTGCGAGTGAAAACTGTTGGTCGCGTCCACGTAGCCAATTTTCACGTCTTCACTATCGATATTATCTATAAAAAGAACTGGAAGCGCAACAATCGCGAAGATAAACAAAGGCATCCCTATAGTCATCAACAGAAACTCTTTTCTCTTAACATTTGTTTTGAATTCGTGCTTTGCTATGAGAAAATACTTTTTCATGCCCCTTCCACCACTTCTATAAATATCTCATTGAGTGAGGGTGCAGAAATCTCAAACTTATTCACTCTTACCTCGTCCACTATGCTCTTTAACACGGTCTGGGCATCTACTCCAGAATTAAGAATCAGTTCAGCATAATTGCCCGCGTTATTAACTTTTTTCACTCCAGGCATCCTTTTCAGTTCTCCATCAAACTCAAGGAAAATGGTATTTTTCCCGTATCTGGATTTTATCTCACCAATGCTTCCGTATAGGACTCCGTTTCCACGGTGTATCATAAAGATTCTGTCGCACATGCGCTCCACCTTATCCATCATGTGCGTACTGATGAGAATGGTTTTCCCCTCGCTTTTAAGTTCAAGTATCAGATCCTGCACAAGCTTCATATTTACAGGGTCAAGACCTGTGAACGGTTCATCAAGGATTACGAGATCTGGATCGTGAATGATCGCTGCAATGATCTGGATCTTTTGCTGCATACCCTTGCTGAGTTCAGAAACCTTCCTATCCCTGTGAGAGAGCAAACCCATCTTTTCAAGAAGTTCCAGTGTTCTCTCTTCACTCTGATTGTTCTTTAGTGATCCAAGATACATGAGGGTGTCCATAACCGTAAGCTTTCGATACAAACCCCGTTCCTCTGGAAGATAGCCTATAGAATCCTTAACCTCCCCCAATGGTCGATTGAAAACCGTTATCCTGCCAGAATCGGGACGTATTATATCGAGAAGCATGCGTATAACAGTGGTTTTCCCGGCGCCGTTCGGGCCAAGCAGACCGAAGACTTCACCTGCTCTGATATCAAAGGATAAATCACTGACCACAGCCTGTCCATCAAAGGATTTTGAAATATCCGATACCTCCACACTATTCATCCTCAATCCCACCATCCT
>NJEL02000020.1 GCA_002254825.2 Methanosarcinales archaeon ex4572_44
AAACCTGTGCTGCAGAAGTATGCAGACGTAGTGGTTGAAGGTAATGACCTCCATAAAGTGATCCCGATCATCGAAACCCTTGGCTCAGAATCGGATTTGGATAGTACATTATGAAGCAGAGTAAATGCCAGCCACTATGGTTGGTGAAGGAGGATGCCAGAGAATGTTAGAGGAAATGGAAGGACGCAAGAACGAGTTGAGAGAGAAATCAGAAGAGTACAAGAACGAGAGGAATGCTCTGAACGTCGAAGCAAGCAAACTGGCTGCGAAACGAAACGAGCTTAATATGAAGACCAAAGAACTGGTTGAAGAGGCACAGAAACTCAAAGAAAATCGGGACAAGAACAACAGAGAAGTCAGTGAAAACAAGAAAGAGAGAGACGTTCTGAATGAAAAGTCAAACAATGTTTATGCCGAGATTGATAAGATACGTAGAAACCTTAACCTTGCAGACGGTCCCTCTCTTAAAGAGTTGAATCGAGAGATCGATCGTATGGAGTTCAAGCAGCAGACCGAGGTGATGTCACCAGCAAAAGAACGTGAACTGGTGGACACCATCGCTAGCATGAGGGACGAGTTCAGACGCAAGAAAGAACAGCTCGAAGGAAACGTTGAACTGCGAACTCTCCTGAAAGAAGCTCAGGCATTGCGGGATGAAGCATCAAAATATCATGAACGGGTCAAAGAATATGCAGATCTGGCACAGGAATACCATGACCGAATGGTGGAAGTCTTCAAACAAGCCGACACCACACGAGCCGAATCAGACAACGTTCACAAAGAATTTGTAAATGTCCAAGAGAATGCCGACAAAAAACACAGACTCTTCATACAGACGCAGAAAGAGATTCGTGACTTCAACAAAGTCATCCTCGCAATCAAACGAAAGGCTAGAGAGAGCCAAACCACAATTGCAAGAGAAAACGCCGTGAAAAAAGCAAAAGAAGTATACGACAAGTTTAAACAGGGAGAAAAACTCGACACTGAGTCAATCATGCTCTTGCAGCGCTCAAAATTGTTATAGGGAGCGACGATGAAAGAAGAGCCAACCATTACCTGCCACAACGTGGGCTGGGAGAAATCATTTTACCTCGCAGCCAACTTAGCAAGCACCATAAAGAGAGATGGATACATGCCCGATCTGATCATAGCGATCTCACGCGGAGGGCTTGTACCTGCAAGAATTGTGGCAGATTTTATGCTCCAGAGAGAACTTATCTGTCTTAGAGCCGAGCATTGGGGCGTAGGAGAAAAACTGCCAGAAAGAGTGAAGATCACAGGCAGCACACCTGAACTCACATCAAAAAAGATACTGGTCGTTGACGATGTGGCAGATAGCGGAGACACACTCCAGGAAATCACCAAACACCTGAAAGAGAGGGGTGCAAGTCTGGTAAAAGCCGCTGTACTCCACTACAAAAAAACATCAACCTGCAAACCAGACTATTGGGCAGAAGAGATGGACGAATGGCTATGGATCGTGTACCCATGGTCGATATACGAAGACGCCACAAATTTCATCGAAAAAATAATACCCACAACTCGAGTAGACTCTGAGCAGATTCGAAACATGCTCAGCAAAAACTACAAACTTGAAATTGACAAAAAACTGCTCACAACCATCCTCGCTGAGATGAGATCGGATGGGATGATCATCAACTAATATTTAAGAAAGAATTTCACCGATTTGAGCGAATCTGGAATTGGTGTACAATCGAAGCGCAATTTGACTTAATTAGTCCAATATCCTACATTCCAAGAAAAAGTTAAAACCCGAAAATTCAATAGTGGAACAGCCTCTCCTGGCTGAGGTGACTCATTTTGGGTAGGGGACTGCAAGTTCCATTAGGTCGTGGGCTACAACAGTATTCTTAAAGACTTGTTTAGCGTCGTTGAGCAGGGTGTCAGTGTTATCTGAGTATCGCGCGCTGATGTGGGTGAGGATGAGTTGTTTCACGCTGGCGTCTACTGCAGTGCGTGCTGCTTCGCCTGCTGTTGAGTGTTTGGTCTCGCGTGCCCAGTCGTTGAGGTCGTCTGCCATACTCGCATCATGGATCAGGACATCAGCACCAAGGGATGCTTTGACGATCTCGTCTGTTGGCCGTGTATCGCCTGTGTACACGATCTTTCTACCGCGCCGCGGTGCTCCTACAACCTCTTCAGACGTAACAATCCTACCCTCTATCTCCACTGACTCGCCTTGGTGAAGCTTTCGAAAGAGCGGTCCGGGTGGGACTCCAAGGGATATTGCACGTTCACGATTGAATCTTCCTGGTCGTTCATCCTCTATAAGGGCATAGCCTACACTTGGCACGCCATGAACTGTGTTAAAGACCACGATGCGATAGCCATCTCTCATGATCGCATCCCCTCCAGAGACTTCAACTGGTACAACGTCGAAGCCGAGCCTGAAATGGCCAAGCGATGTGAAGAGTCTAACAAACCTTTCAACTCCAACTGGGCCGTAGATCGTGAGCGGTTCTTCTCGTCCGTTGAATGAGAGTGTCTGGATCAACCCGGGGATTCCGAGGACGTGATCGGCGTGGAAGTGTGTGATGAAGATCGATGAGATGTGCATGATTCCACACTTTGCAACCATCATCTGCCGCTGTGCGCCCTCGCCGCAATCGAACAGGAGCAGCTCGCCTTCACGGTTCACAAAGATGCATGAGGGGTTACGCTTGGGTGTTGGAAATGAGCCTGCCGTGCCAAGAAATATAATCTTCAACATCAGAGCACTTGTAAGGTGAACAGCTATTTAGCAATGCTGGATGGGTTGTGGGTGAATCAGGATCTTTGGCTTGAAAGTAAAAGTTTATCAGTGATATGAGCAATATTTTGTTGCGTCTTCGAGGGCCGGTAGATCAGTGGAAGATCGCTACCTTGGCATGGTAGAGGCCTCGGGTTCAAATCCCGACCGGTCCACTCCCCCACTTAAGTAATATATTTATTTTTATATTTATATCATTTTTTTTGGCATAGCAGATAGATCTACCAATACACCAGATCAAAAATCTGGTGCGCCTTCTTCATGTGTGGAAGTATTAGAAACATAAATTCTAAAGACAATTCAATGCCCCAAGTCGACGGTTCTGAATGGTAAATAAGTTTAAATAGCTTGCAACCCGTACACCTGTTTATAGAGGTGTCGTGATGTTAGATCTCGAGCTTCCACTTGACGTTCTGAGAACGATGCTTGTTCTGATTCTGTTTATACTAACTTTAAAGATCACAATAAAACGACACACGATTTTGTGGGCTTATTTCTTTGCCATGGCAACCTTCTTTTTGGCTGCACAGGTTATGGACTGGCTTGAGTATCTCTATCAAAGCCCGTGGGCGGAGCTCTTATCGATGTCACAGCATGTTTTTGTCCTCTTTGCAGTTTTTTGTGCTGTTCTTGGTGTGAAAGAACTCTACGATCACATTCTGATAGAGATAATAGGGAGGTCCCGCTGAGATGATCGAATTAATCGCCCTCTTTGAGGGCTTTGAGCAATTAATTAAAATGTTATCTGCTTCGTTTGGAATTCTTGCAGCTATATTTGTTATAGTTACTCTATTAGACTTAAAAAATCGTCCGTATTCAAAACAAGAATCTGTTGAGATATTTTTAGGTAAAATTGGAAAAAGAATGGCGTATGGGTTGATTTTATACTCATTGGCACTGTGTGTCGGGATTGGGATGACCTGGAGTAAGCCTCTCGATACAGTACACGACATCCTTGCTGCTGCAGGTTTAATATGTATTCTTCAAGGTTGATTGTTGTTGGTACAAAGAATATGCGCCCGCCTATTGAGACTTGTTTCTCTTTTAGGTGGGGTATCCGAAGAAAACCGATTTTTTCGGATGCCACGTATCCAGTGTGGTTTGAGAGGTTGTCAGATATGCATATCTCGGCGATGGTTCCGAGGCTTGCAACTTTGCTTGCAAGTGTGAGAGCTTCTTTGATCATGGGAGCTCGGTCACTGAGTTGAATCGCGGAGAGATTTTTTTTTAGCTCTTCTCCTGCTTCCTGGCTCATGTCCATTCGTGTTGCGCGCACGCCTCGCTCACGATCAGGTTCGATCCGCAGACCGCTCTCATAGTTCATCACCATTGCTCCGCGCATTGACCTCCCACCTGGCGCGCCGCCCTCTTGTATCAGGTCGATGGCATGGTGTGCTATCTGTTGCGGGATTGCGTGGTGGGTGAGCGCGAGTGTTGTTATCTTCACTGCTTCTTCATGGTTTCTGGTTGTGATGCTTGTTAGTGGGAGTGCTGGAATGTATTGGATGTCGCCTGTTATCTCTTCGAGTGTGATTTTGATACTGTTTGGCATCCCGTTTTCATGTGATACTGCGCGATCTGCAAGCTCTTTCACAACAGATTGGACATCTTTTAGTTGCACAATCCGCTCTGCACCTGAGATATGCCTTTCAGAGGCAGTTGCTCGCATCCGAAGGCTATACATGATCTTTCACTCGTAATCCGAGGTCGCTTATCATCTCAAGGTCTTCCTCTGGAGTATTGCCACTGGTTGTAAGATAGTTTCCGAGCATCAGTCCGTCTGCACCACTTATGAGTGCGAGGCTCTGGAGGCTTCGGAGGTTCACTTCACGCCCACCTGCAAGTCTGATATGTTTACTTGGGAGTAGGATTCGGTAGACTGCTATGGTCTTTAAGACTTCAAGGGGGGATGGTGTTATGGTGTCTTCGAGTGGTGTGCCTGGGATGGGTGTTAGGATGTTGATCGGCACACTATCAACATCCAGATCCTTCAATGCGAGTGCAAGCTCCACGCGGTCGATGAGTTTCTCGCCAAGCCCGATGATTCCGCCAGAGCAGACCTCAAACCCGATATCCTTTGCAATCCCAAGCGTTCTCTCCCAATCCTCGTAGGTGTGTGTTGTGCACACACGGGGGAAGAACCTTTTTGAAGTTTCGAGGTTATGATGGATACAGGTCACACCTGCACTTTTTAGCATCAAGGCTCTCTTTTGGTTTAGGCTTCCGATCGAGGTGCAGATTGAAAGGTTCGTCTCATCCCTCAACCGCCTTATCGTGTGGAGTATTCTCTCGAATTCGTCTTGATTCAAACTGAGTCCACTTGTGACGATACTGAAGCGATTTGAACCAGACTCTTCCATTCGTTCTGCAACACTGAGGACTTCATCCTCTCCCATCAATGGATACGGTTTGATACCTGTGTTGTGGTGTGTTGATTGTGCACAGAAGCTGCAGTTCTGATCGCACAAGCCAGATTTGGCGTTCAGGATGGAACACGTATCGATTAGGTCGCCGAAGTGTCTTCGTGTTATCCTGTTGGCAAGCATGAATAGATCAAATACCTGAGCCCCTTCAAGTCCAAGCAGGAAGACTGCCTCTTCAAGCGAGGGCATGCATCCATCTAGTATCTTTGATCTGATCTCATCAAAATCTATCATGACCTTTTATGAATCATAATAGTTGTCAGCAATGAATTTAAGGGTTGTGTGGTGGACTCGCCGCGATTTGAACACGGGTCCGCGGGTCCGAAGCCCGCTAGGATATCCTGGCTACCCCACGAGTCCAAAAAAAAGAAGAAATAAAAAAAGAAAGGAGGTGGGGATTTTAGAACTCTGGCATCCCGCCGCCCATACCGCCCATGCCACCTGCTCCTGGCGGCATTTCTGGCATACTTCCTTTGCTTGCGGCAATTACATCATCTATCCGAAGGATCATGGTTGCCGCTTCTGCTGCCGAGCTTAACGCCTGTGTCTTGACTTTTAGCGGTTCAACAACCTTTTCCTTCATCATGTCCGTTATATCACCAGTGTACACATTAAGACCTGCATTCTTATCACCCTTCTCGTGTTTGCTTCGAAGCTGAACGAGTTTGTCTATTGGGTCAAGCCCTGCATTCTCTGCAAGCGCACGCGGTACCGCTTCAAGTGCTTCGGCGAAGGCTTTTGCCGCGAGTTGCTCTCGGCCCTTCAGACTTGCCGAGTACTCGTTAAGACGGAGTGAGACCTCTACCTCTGGTGAGCCACCGCCTGCTACGACTTTTCCGTCCTCTATCACGACACCAACGACTCGGAGCGCATCATGCAGACCACGCTCTGCCTCGTCAACCACATGCTCTGTTCCACCATGCAGAATCACAGAGACTGACTTTGGATTCTTGCACTCTGTGACAAAGATCATCTGCTCATTGGCGATCTTCTTCTCCTCAACAAGACCTGCATCACCGAGGTCTGCAGGTGTGATTGCGTCAAGACTCGATACGATCTTTGCGCCAGTCGCCCTTGCAAGCTTCTCTATATCACTCTTTTTCACACGGCGAACCGCGAATATCTCTTCTTTCGCAAGATAATGCTGTGCCATGTCATCGATGCCTTTCTGGCAGAATACCACGCTTGCACCGCTCGCCTTGATCTTATCCGACATATCCTTGATCATCTTCTCTTCTTGATCAAGGAATGACTGGAGCTGATCTGGAGAAGTGATCGAGATCTCAGCATCCACCTCGGTCTTCTTGAGTTCAAGTGCCTCATTGGAAAGAAGGATCTTCGCATTCTTCACACTCTTCGGCATATTCGTGTGCACCCGCTCTTTATCTACAAGCATACCACGTATAAGCTCTGAGTCGTCAATGCTGCCACCAACCTTCTTCTCCACCTTGACATCATCGATATCAACTATTTTCTTGCCGTCTTCTTCGCTAACCACTGATTTAACAGCTTCCACTGCAAGTTCTGCCATCTTATCCTTCGATAGATCAGCACCCTTGCCGGTCACAGCCGTCAGCGCAATGGTCTTCAGTACATCCGTGTCATCGACCGAGACGTCTGTTGCGAGCGACTTCAAGATCTCCTTTGCCTTTTCAGCAGCAAGGCTGTACCCATTGGCGATTATCGTTGGATGAATATTCTGCTCAAGCAACTCTTCAGCCTTCTTCAAAAGCTCGCCAGTAAGAACCGCCGCACTGGTAGTACCGTCGCCAACTTCATCGTCCTGTGTCTTTGCAACCTCAACGACCATCTTGGCAGCTGGATGCTCAATATCCATCTCCTTCAATATCGTCGCACCATCATTGGTGATCACGATATCGCCAAGCGAATCCACGAGCATCTTATCCATGCCTTTCGGTCCAAGCGTGCTCCGCACAGCATTAGCCACAGCCTTTGCCGCTGCAATGTTATTGCTCTGTGCCTCCTTTCCTCTTGAACGCTGCGTTCCCTCTCTCAAGATAAAAATCGGCTGTCCTCCATACTGTCCTGCTAACTGTCCTGCCATATCATTCATTTCCTCCAATAAGTAGACAATAAAAATTAAATAACAAAAGTTATTTTTAAATATTTTTCTTACTGATACATTGGGGGTAAAAAGGCAATACCTAGCAGCATTGTCGCCATCCAAATGGTTGTGCCAGTTATGGCGAAAAAGGATTTATATTGGTAAGATCCTAGATATGTCTTGGTTATTTCAGTAGAGGTCATTTTTCATGGGCACGACATCCCCTCATAAGGAGAACGCCGTCGATCTCAATGAGTATTCAGGTTACCTTATAGATAAGATGCGGCTCCTGGAAGAGCGAAACAACATCTTGAGAGAACAGAAAGAGAAGATAGAGTGGTTAACGTTTCACACTTCATCAAGCAGAAGGATCTCTTGCCTGGAACGCGTGTGACACTCAATCACCAGACTCTCGTGGTGATGGACATCTTACCGACGAGTTCTGATCCACTGGTCAGCAGGATGGAGGTATGTGAGAGCACGGATGTTTCGTTTGAAGATATCGGTGGGCTCAACGAGCAGATCCGTGAGTTGAAGGAAGCTGTTGAACTCCCGCTCCTGAAGCCAGAGCTCTTCTCACGCATCGGGATTGCTCCGCCCAAGGGCGTGCTACTGCACGGTCCACCCGGGACCGGGAAGACGATGCTTGCAAAGGCTGTGGCTCTTGAAACCAATGCAACGTTCATCAGGATCGTGGGCTCAGAATTTGTTCAGAAGTACATCGGCGAGGGGGCACGGATCGTGCGAGAGGTCTTTGAGATGGCACGAAAGAAGTCGCCGAGCATCATCTTCATCGACGAACTCGACTCGATCGGTGCCAAGCGCCTCGAGGTCGCAACGGCTGGAGATCGGGAGGTTCACCGTACACTTATGCAGCTCCTCTCAGATATGGACGGTTTCAGCGAGAGGGGGAACGTGGGGATTATTGCAGCAACCAACAGGCCCGATATACTGGATGGAGCGCTCCTCCGACCTGGGCGGTTTGACAGGCTGATAACAGTTCCGATGCCTGACGATCCTGCACGCGAGAGCATATTCAGGATTCACTCCCGCGGACTTAACCTCTCGGATGATATCGACTTTGATCTACTTGCAGGGCTTGCAAAGGATATGAGCGGTGCTGATATCCGGGCTGTTGTGATGGAGGCAGGGATGTTTGCGATTCGGGAGGGGAGAGAGTTTGTGGATTTGTCAGATTTTAAGGAGGCTATCAAAAAAATACGAGAGTCATCCAAGAAAGAGCAGTTTCGTGTCGAAGGCATGTTTATATAACACCGTGAAAAGTGGCAGCAATGATCTCAAAAGACGGGTTGATCATAAAAACAGACACCAGCCATAACCACAAAAAACTCAAAACCCGCACACTTGTAGCACTCATGTAACAAATCCCCTATGTCTTCTATCCCACAGCACTCTGCCAGTCCAATCAGGCACAAAGTAGACGTCTTTTCAGCTTCTGATGCGACAAGACTTATCAATGAATAAGGATAATTATCACATGGCTGAGGTATATTATGGAGGTGTCTGGACACTCTGGCGAGCTTGTGATCGTTACAAACCGGGAGCCGTACAACCACGAGCGCGCTTCAGGTGGGGTGGTTTGTAAAAAGACTATAGGTGGGGTTGTGAGCGCACTTGATGCAACGATGCAACAGTGGGGCGGCACATGGATTGCATGGGGTAGTGGCAGAGCTGATTTTGATTGCGGTGACGTGGTTGAGGTTCCTTGCGATTCGCCGAAGTATCGTTTGAAACGCGTGAAGCTCTCTCCAAAAGATAAGCAGTTGTATTACTGGGGGTTCTCCAACAGGACACTTTGGCCCGTCTTCCATTTCTTTACAGAGAGAGCGGTCTTCAGCACCATGTACTGGAGAGCGTATCAACGAGCAAACAAGAAGTTTGCAAGCAGTGTTGAAGAAATGGCAGGTCCCGACTCCTATGTATGGGTGCATGATTATCATCTCAGTCTTGTACCATCGATGATACGCAGTTGCGTTGAACGCATCGGTTTCTTCTGGCATATACCATGGGTCCCGTGGGGCACGTTCAGCAAGATTCCGTGGAGAGACGAGATATTCAACGGCCTCATTGGAAGCGATCTGATAGGCTTCCACACCAAGTATCACGTGCGAAATTTTATTGAATGCGCTGAAGCGATGAATTATCAAGTTGATAAAAAGAGGAGTGTTATTCACCATGAGGATAGGGATGTGCGGATCAAGGCGTTTCCAGTCGGAATAGATTACCAGGAGTTTGCATCCGAAAAGACCATGCCAAGCGGGATCAGACGGAAGGCTGCAGGTGATAAGATCATCTTTGGGATTGACCGACTCGATTACACCAAAGGGATTCTTGAACGCCTGCTAGCCTTTGAAGAGTTCCTGAGAGAGAATCCAGAGTGGCACGGCAAGGTCACCCTCTTGCAGGTGGCTACGCCATCGCGGACACGCGTTGAAGAGTACAGGTTGTTGAAACAAGAGGTTGAAAGGAGTGTGGGGCGCATCAACGGGGAGTACAGCACCCTCAACTGGACACCCGTCAAGTACTTCTACCACACAATCTCCTTCAACCAACTCATCCAATACTACAGGGCAGCAGATGTTGCACTCGTAACCCCCATAATGGATGGAATGAACCTCGTTGTGAAAGAATATATAGCTGCAAAGAAGGATCTTGGAGTGGTGATCCTGAGCGAGTTCGCAGGTGCCGCGGAAGAGCTCGAAGAAGCAATAATCGTAAACCCCTACGACATACACGCACTTGCAGAGAGCATAAAGAAAGCACTTGAGATGCCAGAAGAGGAAAAGAAGGAACGGTTCAAGGCACTCAAGGGAAAAGTGAAGAAACATGATATCAACTGGTGGATGGAAAAATTCTTCAATGAATGGGAAAAAATCTACACTGCAAAAGCCTGAGACAAAATAACACACCCCACCTCTATACAAGAGAACTCCCAGCAGGATGGAATGACTCGAGTTGAAGAGAGATGACGTGGTATCAAGCATCTGTCGATGATATACTCTCACGCTTTAACTCCAGCAGATTTGGACTGGAAAAGAGCGAGGCTCTATCACGGCTTGAACAGTTCGGTGTAAACGAAGTCAGCTTCAAGAAGGAAGAGAGCCCAATTCACCAGTTTTTAAAACAGTTCCTGAGCCCCCTGATCTATGTTCTAATAGCTGCAGGCATTGTGACATTCTTCCTTCGAGAATGGGCAGATATGAGCGTAATCCTCGGCGTAGTACTTGCAAACGCCATAATCGGATTTATCCAGGAGCGAAAAGCCCAACACGCACTCGAATCCCTCGCAAAGATGATTGTCTTGGAAGCAGTGGTTCTGCGGGATGGCAAGAGGACAGTTGTCCCGAGTAGAGAGGTTGTGGTAGGTGACGTGGTCTTTCTTGAGAGCGGGGGGCGCGTGCCTGCAGATATGCGCCTCTTCTACGTTAAGAATCTGCGCGTGGACGAGTCAACCCTAACAGGTGAATCGATGCCAGTTGAAAAAACAGGCGACTTGATAGAAGGCGATGGTGTTACCATCGGCGATCAGCGAAATATGGCTTTTGCAGGGACGCTCATCACCCAGGGTCAGGGGATGGGCGTTGTCGTTGCAACCGCCGCAGATACAGAGATAGGGAAGATCTCTGGTTTTATCGAAAAAGCCACCAAGTTCTCAACGCCACTTCTCCAAAAACTTGAAGTCTTCGGAAAACAGTTGTCTCTTGCAGTCGTTCTCCTGGCACTCTTCACGTTCTTCTGGGGAATGCTGCAGGACTATGATCCAGTATTCATCTTTCTTGCAGCAGTCGGGCTTGCCGTTGCCGCCATACCCGAAAGCCTTCCCGCAGCCCTTACAATCACACTTGCAATTGGCGTCAAAAAGATGGCAGATCGAAACGCAATCATCCGCAACCTGCCATCTGTCGAGACACTCGGCAGCACAACCGTGATATGCACCGACAAAACAGGGACGCTCACAAAAAACCAGATGACAGTCACAAGCATATACGCTGGCGGGCACAGCTACACGGTGACTGGTGCCGGGTACGAGCCCAGTGGAAGCTTCTTCTCAGATGGACGAGAAGTAGATCCACTCTCAGACGAAACACTTACTCTTTTACTTGAGGCTGGTTCGCTCTGCAACGATTCCGCAATGAAAAAAACTCTCTTGACTCTGAAGAGATCGTGGGTGCAGCCGATGAAATGACAACCCATGCACTCAGAGTTCTTGCAATAGCATACAAGAAAGTGGACTCTGAAAAAAACAAAATAACCCCCGATGATATGAAAAACCTCGTCTTTCTCGGACTTGTTGGGATGATAGACCCACCAAGGGATGAAGTAATAGATGCAATCAAGACGTGCAACCGGGCAGGAATACGCGTGATAATGATAACGGGAGACCACGAAAAGACTGCACTTGCAATAGCAAAAAAGGTTGGAATCGAGACCGAAAGCGTTCTAACAGGCTCAAAACTCGATGAAATAGAAGACTCCGAGCTTGAAGCCAGCCTCGAGGACGTATCGGTATTTGCAAGAACCTCGCCAGAACACAAGTTCAAGATCGTACAACACCTCCAAAAAAGAGGAGAAATTGTGGCTGTCACAGGAGACGGGATAAACGACGCACCAGCACTGAAGACCGCTGACATCGGAATCGCCATGGGCATATCAGGGACAGAGGTGAGCAGAGAAGCAGCAGACATGATACTTGCCGATGACAACTTCGCATCGATCGTAGCAGCCGTGGAAGAAGGACGGGACGTCTACGGCAAGATCTCAAAGATAATACTCTGGACACTCCCGACAAACGGCGGCGAAGGACTCTCAATAATGGCTGCACTGCTGCTCGGACTCACACTCCCACTTCTGCCACTGCATATACTCTGGATAAACACTGTTACAGCCATCGGACTCGGAACAACAATCATAGCAGAACCAAAAGAGAAGGGACTCCTCCACCGACCACCACGCCCAGCAAGCGAACCACTGCTACAGCCACTGATCAAGAAACTGCTAATCCTCGTATCGATAATGATGGTCACAGGAGCCTTCACACTCTTCACCCTCAACCTCGAACGCGAAGGAATCGAAGTTTCACGCACAATCGCCATCAACACCATAGTACTATTCGAAATCTTCTACCTCAGAGGTTTGTGGCTGTTCTGTTTATAGGTTCACCCGTTTTCCTGCGTTGCGTCCTGGTGCTGCGTTGTAGATGTTTGTTACTCGTAGTTTGAAGACTGCTTTTATCGGGTAGTCTGGCATCAGTTTTTTTGCGAGTGTGATGTACGGCGAGTGTTCGCCTTCGATGTATTCGGCGTATCCTTCGATGTTGTAGCCTTTTATTTCGTCTCTGTCAATTATTAGGATTGTTGCTTTTGGGTTGTTTTTGAGGTTGTTTGCTGTTTTGCCTCCGCGGATGGCTGGTATTATGATCGTGCGGCGATCTTCGAGCAGTTTTGCCATTCGGAAGGGGCGGATGTGTGGTTCGCCTGTGCTGCTCACGGTTGCAAGTGGTATGTATGCGTCGCGTATTGCTATTCGCATCACGTTTTCTATCTGTGGTGTTACTGACAGGGTTCTCATTCCTCCTTTATCTGTTGGATGATCATCTCTCTCGCTTTCTTCGGGTCTGCTCTGCCTCTTGTTTTTTTCATCACGGATCCGAGTATGAAGTTCAGTGCTTCGTTTTTGCCGTCTTTGTAGTCGTCAACTGCTTTCTTGTTCTCTTCTATTGCTTTTTTTGTGCAAGTTTCAGTTGTCCTGTCAGGGTCTTTGCGTGTTCAGCTTTCACACCGTACTCTGTCATAAATCGCTCTTTTCGTGCATCAGGCAGCTCTGGAAGCTCTTCTTTCACTTTTGCTACCCAGTCTCTGACTCGGAGGGGTACGAGGTCGGGTTCTGGGAAATACCTGTAATCGTGGGCTTCTTCCTTGGTTCGAATGCTTACTGTTATCTCTCGTGCTTCGTCGAAGTGGCGTGTCTCTTGCGTTACAGTTTTGCCACGTCTGATCAGGTTTTTTTGGCGTACGATCTCATAGAGAAGAGCTTTCTCAGCGCCCTTGTAGGATGAGATGTTCTTGACCTCGGTTCGGTTGCCATCCATTATTGAGACGTTGGCGTCTACTCTCACCGAGCCTTCAAGGTCGAGATCGCTGACTCCGAGATACTCGAGGATGTTTCGGAGTTTGTCAAGGAATCTTCGAGCTTCTTTTGGGCTTCGGAGATCAGGTTCGGTCACGATTTCAAGCAAAGGTATCCCTGATCGGTTGTAGTCCACGAGCGTGTATTTTGATCGGTCGATTGTTCCCTCGTGCACCAGTCGGCCAGGGTCCTCCTCCATGTGCGCCCTGTTGATACGCACCATGTGCTCGCCATCCTCTCCTTCGATTGTCACATGACCCTGTTGGGCGATCGGGTAATCGTACTGTGTTATCTGGAATCCTCGTGGCAGATCAGGATAATAATAATTCTTGCGATAGAACTGGGTGTGCTCGTTTATTCCACAGTTGAGTGCAAGTCCAACCCTTATCGCATACTCAACAGCCCGACGGTTCACAACAGGAAGAGCGCCAGGGAGGCCGAGACAGACCGGGCAGACGTGGGTGTTTGGTGGATCGCCGTGGTAATTTGTGGTGCATCCGCAGAATATCTTGGTTTTGAGCCTGTTCAACTGGACGTGGATCTCAAGCCCGATCTTCACCCGATCACGGTTCTCGTACGCCACGAATTATACATCTCCTGGCTTTCTCTTATGGAAGTCGGTGCTCTGTTCAAAGCAGTGTGCAGCGCGCAGTATGGTCGGCTCACAAAAGAAGTTTCCTATCAACTGGAGCCCGATCGGGAGATCATCTTCAAACCCGCATGGGAGCGATATGGCAGGCACGCCTGCAAGGTTGATCGGGACGGTATTTACATCTGACAGGTAGAGGCTTAGGGGGTCGTCGATCTTTTCACCGAGCTTGAAGGCAGGATATGGCATGGTTGGGGCAAGCAATAGATCGCAAGATTTGAAGGCAGTCTCAAAATCCCGTTTGACAAGAGTTCTCACTTTAAGGGCTTTCAGATAGTATTTGTCATGGTATCCTGCAGAGAGAGCGTAGGTTCCAAGGAGAATGCGCCTCTTAACCTCTTCACCAAAACCCTCACGCCGTGTTCGTGAAAAGCTCGTATGCCAGTCACCCTCTTCCACACGATAGCCGTACCGCAATCCATCGAACCTGGCAAGGTTGCTCGAAGCCTCACTCATCGCTATAACATAATACGCAGCGAGAGCGTATCGTGTATGCGGCATCGAAACGATCTCATAAGTTGCGCCAAGATCCTCAAACGTGTGAATCGCATTCCACACAGAATCCCGCACAGCACCACTCGTGCCCTCGCCAAAGTACTCATCAGGAACCCCGATCCGCATGCCCTCCACACCCACATCGGAATCGAGCGCTGAACTGGTATCAAACTCATGCTCTGCCGACGTAGAATCCCGCCGATCATAACCTCCTATCGCATCAAAGAGGAGTGCCACGTCACCAACACTCGTCGCAATCGGACCTATCTGTTCGAGACTGTTAGCATACGAGATGAGACCATATCGTGAGACCCCACCATAGGTTGGCTTCAAGCCCACAACACCACAGAAAGATGCAGGGCATCTCACAGAACCCCCTGTATCAGAACCAAGAGCAATCGGAACCTCACCGCCAGCAACCGCCGCGGAACTTCCCCCAGACGAACCCCCCGGCACACGCTCCCGCCCCCACGGATTCCTCACAGAACCATAATAACTTGTCTCAGTACTCGTACCCATCGCAAACTCATCCATATTGGTCTTCCCGATGATCACAGCACCCTCAGCCTTCAACCGCTCAACCACACACGCATCATAAGGCGGGACATAACCCGTAAGAATTCGTGACCCACACGTCGTCTGAATACCCCGGGTCGAGATGTTATCCTTCACACCAACAGGCACACCCTGAAGCCTCCCACCACCATTCCCATCTCTTTTTCTTGCCCGTGTGAGCGCCCCTTCAAAATCTGTTGTGATAAAAGTGTTAAGCTTGTTCTCCTCAATCCGTTCAGAACACCGATGCAGAACCTCCTCGATACCCACACTATCAACAAGCTCTCTTACCCGATCGATACTCATCACACAATCCTCGCCGACTTAAAATAACCATCTCTCTTCTCACGAGCATTCAGAAGTGCATCCCCCTGAGAGAGCATCTCACCAGCCACATCATCTCTGAAAACATTATCGATCTCCAAAACATGATAAGTCGGGTCCACATCCCCTCCAACCTCATCAAGCACCCCAAAATACTCCAAAACCAAACCCATCTTCCGACTGTACTCATCCAACTCAGAATCCTCAAGCTCTATACGCGAAAGCCAACCCACACGCCGAACATCCTCTCTCGTAATCATAACAAACGCCCTCAAACAACCAAAACCAACACACACAATACACCACGAAGATAGAATATAGTTTTTGCTATTTCTCTGACTTTTCACTCCCACTCCTCAAGGTATTTTATCGGAGTTTTATAGACTTGATTACGAAAACGGATCTCCAAAAAAAAACGGTGTGTGAGTCTGGTGATGCACGCTGTCAGTATTTTTGAGCAGCGATTGGTTCAACCTTGTAGGGGTATCCCACCAGCCAAAACGTCTCTATTTTATTTTTTTATTCGGTTTTGGTTTTTCCTATCTTCTCTGCGAGTTTTTCGAGGACGTCTTTCCTTTTGCCTTCGACGAATTTGATGCTTCCGACGACGAGATGTCCTCCCCCGGCAACACCTGCGCCTTTCACTTCGTTTCTCAGTTCTCGTACCATTTCTGGTATGTTCATGAGGACGCCTCTGCTTCGGATCACTGCAAAGTCTGGTCCGTAGCCTATGGTGACGATGGGTTTTCCTGTGTGTTGTTTGCAGTATTTGTCGTGTATCTCGCCGCTGGTCTTGCCTGGTGGTGGGAACGTGAACTTGTGGGCGTAGTTTTCAACGTCGATTACGTTCAAGATTGCCCCGTTTGGGAGCCTGGTTGATCGTACGTTTGGAAGGGTTGCTTCCAGCTGTTCTTCGATTGCAGTCCTTGCCTGTTTGCATAGTATTTCTATGATTTTGCGGTGTGTGTTTGGGTTTGCGAGGTTCAGTATATCGTTCATAATGCCTTTGCCGTCGTTGAAGCGCTGCCAGTACGATTCATAGTCGAGTGCGAGTGCGATCTCTTCCAGTCTTTCGCGGGTGTATTTTTCGGCTACGAGTTCGATGTAGGCGTCTGCTTCTGGTGCTTCTGAGCGATCGCCCACTGCTGAAATGGCTGGAAAGTGGAGTATCTCTTCACAGGTTTCTGGTCGTATCATCCGTGCGATCTCGAATCCGAGTATTCCTGTGGTGATGCCGAAGTCGCCGCCTGCGTGAGCCGGGTTCACGTGGGCTAGCAGATATTGGTCAACCACTTCATCTGGGTGGTGGTGGTCGACCACGATCACGTCGAGTCCGTAGACTCGTGCCTGTAGGAAGGCTGGCACGTCTTCCTCTGTTGACCCGTTGTCCATTAACACGATAAGCGGGAGTTTTTGACCGAATCGCACAGCATCTTCAAGTGCAAAAGTGAGATCTTTTGTAATATCTTGTATTTCATAAAATGGTGCTTTTGAGGGTGAGCGTTTGAAGAGATGATACTCTGCATCGCTGCCGCCGACTTCGCGTATGAGTGGGAGTACTGCACGTTCGATTGCTACTGCAGAGGTGATGCCGTCTGCGTCTGCGTGGTGCCTGACGATGATCGGGCGGGATGTGAGTACTGCGTATTTTATCTCTTCTGCAACTCTAAGCATTTCGGGACGGAGTTTTTCGAGAATCGGACTCTGGATGAGAAATTCCTGGATTGCAGGCTTTGCTCTTCTGCGTATGGCAGAATCGATCTGCTCTTTGATCTGTTTTGCATCGCCTCCGTGGAGCTGGTTCATCTCCATAACCTCGATCTGGGTCTCGCCGTTTCGAAGATTGACCTCGCCTATTACCTGTACGATCATCTCGCTCTCAATCTCAGGATATGCTCGTTCGCCCGCTCTCTCGAACGCGGCAGAGTGGACCAGTCCAACCTCGTCGCTGATGGTGAAGATCGTTGGGCCGCCCGTCTGCTTCACCTGTATCACCTCTCCAGAGACCATGACCTGTTTTCCGACAAAATCAGCCACTTCGTTGGTCATACGGCGCGGCAATTCTTTCTTGACCTTAACAAGATGGTGGTCGGAGACCGATACTGGTGCAAGCTCGATATTTCCATTCGGCTGGATTTTACAGACTTCAACGTTTGTCCTATCGCCGCTTTTGAGGCTGTGTTTGAGCTTGCTCGAGTGCACAAGCCCTTTAACGTTATCGTTAAGTTTGACAAAGGCGCCAAAGTTCACAATATCTCCAACAACCCCTTCATAGACCTTCCCTGTCTCAAGGTCTGAGAGATCGCACGCAGGCCGAAGTTTCCATACAATGGGTTTCTCTGCACACGACTCGCAGATCTCAGATGTAGCGATACTGCCACAGACCCTGCACTTCATTAAAACACCAGTGCCATCACATGCCTCGCACGTCTTCTCAATTCTGATCTTACCCTCCCCGCCGCACCTCTTGCAGGTCACACCACCTGAGATGACCTCTGCAAGATCTTCTTCCTTCAAGCTTGCAAGATCAATACTCCTGGCTTTCCCGCTTCCACTGCAGTCAGGGCAGGTCGTCTCACCCTCAACGATCACACCGCTGCCCATACATCTATCGCATTCACCCATCAGAGAAGTACTATGATTCAGGCATAGATATAAGTTTTCACATGCAAAAACCACTTCTGTATCACCCGGCCGAGTCACCCCCTACCCAAAGAGCTTGTCCCATGATCAACACTTTTGCGATCTCTGTTTGTATAACACACCATGAAAAGGTGAAGATGATAGCCAAAAGATCTAGCCAAAAGACCAAAATTTTTATGCAGTCAGCTGTTTTTTTGGGGAGCGTGTATTCCGTTTTCTCAAAAGTTCTTGAATATGTGGGTGTGCTGAAAACCCTTTTATAGATTGCATTATTCCTATTCGAAGAGATCGACGAACTCGAATTTTTCCACATCGAATAAGCCCTTGTCGCTGAGTTTGAGTTTGGGTATTACGAGGAGCGCCATGAATGACAGGGTCATGAACGGCGCGTGTAGGGTTGATCCTAATTCCTTGGCAATTCGGTCTATTCTGGTATATTTTTCTGCAACTGTTGCGTAGTCTTCGTTGCTCATGATCCCTGCGATTGGGAGCGGTAGAACTGCTTCTGTCTCTCTTGATACCGCGCTGATTCCGCCACTCTCTCTGATTACGAGGTTAACGGCTCTGCATATCTCTTCGTCTGTTGCCCCAACAGCTATGATGTTATGAGAGTCGTGAGCAACGCTCGATGCAATGGCGCCTTCGCGCAGGTTGAAGTTTTTGACAAAACCGATTGCAGGTCGCTTGTCCTCATAGCGATTGAGGACTGCGATCTTCAGAATATCACGCTCGGTGTCAGATACAACATATCCATCCACTACAGTCGGGGTTGCAGTGGTCTTCTCGGTTATTATCTGGTTCTCGATCGCTTCGATCACATTCATCCTTTCAATCCCTGTCTTACCCGTGTATGGGAGTGCGAATTCTTCCACACGCTTCTCTCTGGCTTTAAAATTGTTAACGATCTTCGAGCTTCTCCGCGGTACCAGGGTTCTCTTGCCATCTGCAACGAGGTTGCCATCAATATAGGTCTTGAGCACGTTAAAGTCATCAAGGTTGTCTATCACGAGAAAATCCGCTGGATCGCCCGCACGCAGCATGCCAACATCGAGGCCATAGTGCAAAACCGGGTTCAGAGATGCAACCTGCAAGACTTTCATCACATCAACACCATAATTCACAGCCCTCTTGACAAGATCGCGTATATGCCCACCCAAGAGGTCATCGGGGTGCTTATCATCACTGCAGAACATGCAACTCTCGTGGTGTTCGTCTATAATAGAGATCAGATCGTAAAAGTTTCGGGCGGCAGAGCCTTCCCTGATCTGAATCATCATACCTGCCCCAATCTTCTCCAGCGCCTCCGCCTCGGTTGTGCATTCATGATCGGTGGAGATTCCGAAACCAGCGTACTTTCTCAACTCTTCACCGCCAAGCATAGGGGCATGCCCATCAACCAGCTTCGAATACCCCCTGGCAATCTCGATCTTCTCAATGACTTCAGGGTCATCGCCTATCACGCCAGGAAAATTCATAACCTCTCCAAGATACTTTATCTCATCCATCTGCAGAAGCTCGTCCACCTCGCGAGCACCAATAACAGCCCCACTGGTCTCAAAAAACGTGGCAGGTACACAGGAGGGCGCTCCAAAATAGAACTTCAAAGGAGACATTGAGCCATCCTCAATCATATACTTCACACCACTAACACCCAGCACATTTCCTATCTCATGAGGATCAGAAACCACTGCAACCGTGCCGTGAACCACTGCCACCCGCCCAAACTCCGAAGGAGTCAGCATCGAGCTTTCAACATGCACGTGCGAATCAACAAAACCAGGGACAATATGCACCTCGTACTCACAATCCTGCTCAACAACCTGAGCGACCCTACCATCAGATATCTCCAACGTGCCAGGGAAAACCCTACGACCAACAATATCAACAATGTTACCTGAAACCGTTTCAACAGACTTTTCCATATCGATCGAATCAATAGAGAGAAAAGATAAAGTTGATAAAACTTTTCACGCAAAAACTAAGTTCGAACCACAAATAAAATATTTTACAAAATTGGGTACTTATTTTCAGATATAGGATTGAGCAGGTAGAAAGTTGCAAAGTTTCACGTAATCTGTGCAAGTTGGGAGTCTTGTTTCAGGTGAGGTCGTCCATCATTCGGAGTTCGCCGAGTTCTTCTATCGATGTGGTTGATTCAGTGAAGACTTTGTTGTCTACGAATATTGGGATGCCTGCGCGGATTGCTATTGCTATGCAATCGCTAGGGCGTGCATCGAGTTCGAGGGACCTGTTCTCGTTTTCGAGGATCATCTTTGCATGGTATGTGCTTCCTTTCAGTTCGCTGATTACGATTTTCTGGATTTCGTACTCGATGTTTTCTATCAGGGATACGAAGAGGTCGTGTGTGAGTGGGCGGGGTGGTATCTCGCTTTTCAGCGCCATGTGGATTGAGACTGCCTCAGGAGATCCGATGTAGATACGCATTATCTTTTCTTCATCATCCTCTAGCAGCACTATGGGGGCAAAGCCGCCTTGGGTCTCTTCGATAAATACGCCTTTGACATTGACTGGCACGTCATCACAACTCATTGTTGTATTCATCGTTGTGTTGATTGGTCAGGGTGTTAGATAAGTGTTTCGAGAAATTATTTCTTAAAGTTTGGAGTAAAGGTTATCTCCATGCACATCTCTTCTTTGGTCTATGGATTATCACTCTCTTGGACTCAAATGCGGGATTGAGATTCACCAGCAGCTTGACACCAGAGAAAAGCTATTCTGCAACTGCCCGACACTGCTTCGAGACACCAGTGAATCAAACCTTGAGTTCTATCGATACCTTCGGGCTGCTCCGAGCGAGATGGGAGAGGTTGACCGGGCAGCGGCTGAAGAGGTGAAGATACAGAGGAAGTACATCTACAAAGCATACGATTCCACCTGTTTGGTTGAGAATGATGAGGAGCCGCCGAGGAGATTGAATAGTGATGCCGTTAGAATCGCTCTCACACTTGCGAAGATGTTCCAGATGCAGATTGTGGACGAGCTTCACACGATGCGCAAGATCGTGGTTGACGGGTCTAACACTACAGGGTTTCAGCGCACAGCCCTCGTTGCAACCGACGGTTTCATCGAGTCCGGCGGGAGAGTCGGGATAGACGTGCTCTGTATCGAAGAGGAGGCAGCCCAGAAGATCGGAGAAGATGGCGAGAGCGTGACCTACTCGCTTGACCGTCTCGGAATACCTCTGGTTGAAATCGGGACAGCGCCCGATATTAAAACGCCGCGCCAGGCGTATGATGTGGCAGCATACCTCGGGATGGTGCTCCGCTCAACAGGGAGGGTGAAGCGGGGGCTTGGCACGATCAGGCAGGACGTCAACATCTCGATAGCAGATGGCGCACGGGTTGAGATGAAGGGCGTGCAGGAGCTTGATCTCCTCCCCGTGCTAGTCGAGCGCGAGGTTGAGAGACAGGTGAACCTTCTTGCGGTAAGAGATGAACTTTTAAAGCGCAATGCGCGTGTTACAACCGAGATTGTTGATGTCACAGACCTCTTTCGAGAGACCGCATCCAAGATTCTGAAGCGCACGCTCGATGTTGGTGGTGTGATACTTGCAGTAGTGCTTGAGGGCTTTGGAGGGCTTGTTGGAAGAGAGTTGCAACCGGGTCGCAGGCTCGGGAGTGAGTTCTCTGACCACGCAAAAAAATCAGGTACTGGAGGAATATTTCATACAGACGAACTCCCTCTCTACGGGATAACAGAAGAAGAGGTTGAACGACTGAGAGATGTAGTTAGCGCGGGTCGGGACGATTGTGTGGTGCTTGTGGCAGATCGTCCAACCAAAGGCTGGAAGACCTCCAGGCAGAGCCTGAATGAGAAGCGAA
>NJEL02000021.1 GCA_002254825.2 Methanosarcinales archaeon ex4572_44
AGTAAGACTCTTCTCCTCCTCAAACTGCTTCACAAACAAACGCTCAGTACGACCATACACCCTCCAATCAATACTCCTGAAATCATCACCCGGCACATACTCCCTATGACCCACAGCAACCAAACCACGCCCCAACAAAAGAGACCTGCGAGAACCAGCATACGCAGTAGAGACACGCTTACGCACCATGAGAACACCACACACAAAACACGATTAACTCCTACCCTCGACCAAACGAGTCACGACCTGTCCACAGCTTTGCTACCGCCATCCTCTTGAAAACTTCCCATTGTTTCATCTATTCTTGTTAGAAGGTTCTGGAAACTTTTTCTTGTGTTGTCGGAAAGAGACGTTCTAATTTCATCTCTTCTCTCAAAAAATGATTTAGAAAGTAATACTTTATCATAGTTAAGATCTCGCTGTTTAATTAGCTGAGAATTCTTTTTTTCAGGCAGTGATTCATTGGATTCATCATCTAAGACATATTTGATGAAATCGTCTCTCTCGAATAAATCTTCTATCTCTTCATCTTCGGTTTCAGAAACCAATATTATTTTAATATCATCATGCCCAAAATCCTTTGATAATTTCGTATCTGCTTCCCGCCCTTGTCTGTCATTATCTAAAACAACACAATAATTTAATCCCCATCCAATCATTAAAGAAACCAACAAAGCGATCTTATCTGCCCCTGCACTCGGAATAAAATGTACATCTTTTTTAAATTCAAAGTTAAGAAGTTCTTTAAATGCAGATAAGTGGTAATAGTCAGATATTCCTTCAACAAGGATGTTGTTATCCTTTGCTACATCCAGTCCTATGGATAGATCCAAGCCTATTGCAGTTATGATTGGGGTTAACGTCTCTTTGTCAGCACTTTTGTGAATTTTATTTGAAACAATTGTCCCATCTTCTTCAGGTCGTGAAATTAAACGTACCCTGCTGAGTTTATTAGTTTCTATTAAATACGGTGAGTGGGTCGAAAAAATAACAGGTGCATCATTTGCAGAATCCTGAAGCTTAGTTAGAATATCTTTTTGGGCTTTAGCATGAAGAAATAATCCGGGTTCATCTATTAATATGATATTGGATACATCTTCTTTTGATCGAGCAGAGATCCTTATATAAAAGGCTAAATGCCACTGCCTACCCTTACTCCTCATGCCAGGTGGAAAAAACTTCCCACTTTCTTTAATGAAAAAATATAACTTTTCGGAATCCCAATCTATATTTACCTTAGTCAAATCCTGCGTCCAAAACTTTTCATAATCCTCTTTAAGTTTTATATTTAATTGTTCTTTGTGTCCTGCCCTATCTGCTGGTGACCCCGATCTAATCATATCTAAATTTAGATTACTGATAATGGCTAAGTCTTTTATGAATTCATTATTTGAAGCGTTTGCAAGCGGGATTTCTGAAGGAAAGATATCATCAAAAGAACTGAATAAAACAAAATTAGGAATCAATTGTTTTATCTGCTTAATGAATTTATCATTTAGTAATTCTAAAGTCTCCATTTCAGTGAGAATGTTTATTATTCCTTGCAAGTTCTCTGAAATACTTATTTTATCTTTTTCATCACTAATTATATGGAGATTTGGTGTAATTTGATTTTTAAACCTATTCAACAGATTTTTAAGATTTGTAACGTTTTCAAAGCTTAATTCTGGTAAAGTTCCACCGATTTGTGAATAATCCGAATGGATATCTTTGATTTGCTTGTAAATATCCTTAATTGCCTTCTTTTTTTCTTTTCGTTCATCTTCTCTAGCTAACAAATTTATAGTCTCCTGAGAGACTGAATATTCATTAGGATATTTCTTTATAATCTCAATAGACGTATCTTTTGTGACTGAATGTTCAACACCAATCTTGTTAAAAAGATTGTCCAATTCAGCCTTATCTACTTCAAAAGTAACCGCTATCTCTGGTGTAGCTTCTTGATTGTGCAAAGGCTTTGCTTCTTCCCGGATGTTTTTACCTGTGTTAAAATCTTCTAATGCCTCCAAGATGGTTGTTTTTCCAGATTCATTTTTTCCTGCTAATATGGTGATATTATCACCTGATAAATAGCAAACTCCACTATTTTTTATTGAACGATAATTTTTTATTTGAAACGATTTAATTCTCATTGTATTAATACCATCCATAATTCTGCTTTTGGTTATTATTATTACTATTCATTCTTCAGCAAACCTCCTTCACTTCATGCATTGTCTCTCTTTTTGTTTTGGTGTTTCCACACCATTCTCACTTCCCTTTCAGTATCTCTCGTATGACGTCGTCTGTGCTTGTGCCTTTTCGTTCGGCTTCGAATGTGAGTATGATTCTGTGGCGGAGTATGGGGTATGCCATTTTCTCGATGTCTTGGGTTGATACGTAGTTTTGCTCGTGTATTAGTGCGTGTGCTTTTGCTGCGAGTATGAGTCCGATTGAGGCGCGTGGTGATGCTCCGTATTCTACGTCTTGTCTGTTCTCTCGTGTTGCGGCGACTATCTGTATCACTCGTTCTCGCAGGTCGTTTGCGATCGGGACGTCGCGTGTTATTTGCTGGAGGTTGAGTAGTGTCTCGCGGGTGAGTATTTTCTCTACGGTTGGTGTGATGTTTCCTGTGTATCGTTCTACGATCTCTGTTTCTTCTTCTGGGTTGGGGTATCCGAGTAGTATTTTCAGGAGGAATCGGTCGAGTTGTGCTTCTGGTAGTGGGTATGTGCCTTCCATCTCGATTGGGTTTTGTGTTGCGAGTATGAAGAATGGTTGGTCGAGGGTGTATGTTTCTTTGCCTGCGGTGACTTGTCGTTCTTGCATGGCTTCGAGGAGTGCGCTCTGTGTTTTGGGTGAGGCTCGGTTTATCTCGTCTGCGAGTACGATGTTTGCGAAGATTGGTCCTGGTTCGAATCTGAATTCTTTGCCGCCAGCGCGTTCTTCCACGACGTATGTGCCTGTGATGTCTGAGGGCATGAGGTCGGGTGTGCACTGGATGCGGTTGAATTTTAGGTCCATGACCTTTGCTAGTGTGCTGATTGTTAGTGTTTTGCCGAGTCCTGGGTAGCTTTCAACGAGTGCGTGTCCGTTGCAGAGTATTGCTGCTATTATCTGTTCGACAGCTTCTCTCTGGCCTACGATCACCTTTCCGACCTCGTTAAAGATTGATGAGATTGTATTGGTTGCGTCTTTGTAGCTTCTTTCACTCATTCATTTCACCGTCCTAACATTTTTTTAGCACCAATATTATATGAATTTTTGCTTGATGTATATAAAAGTCCGATACTCTGAGTAAATCTAAGCGAAGTGAGGATTTTCTCGAATGTGATCTCTCCTTATGGTTTGTCTCGGTTGTGGGCTTAAGAGGCGCATTAGTTGTAAGTTTTTTTGATTGTATGCGGGGTGTGGCTTTATGTGCGCAAGTAGCTGCGAGCAGGAGTTGAGCAGTTTCTTGTCGTGGTGTTTGTTTACTCAGTGGATCTGGTCGATTTAAGAGGGCTGCGAAACAATACCAAAAGGTTTAAATCCAACTGTATTCCTTTAGCCAAGCAGGTGAGACTTATGAATTTGAATAGCAAGAGCCCTTTTGCATATATGTTACTTATTCTTGCTGTAATAGCAATAATCGGAATGGGTTGTGTGGACTCTGAAAAGACGCCTGAGGCGGAAGAGACGCCGGCGACAACACCTCATGAAACGGTTGCTACGACACCGGCCGAAACCCCTGAGGAAACATCAGCACCTGTGGCAACGCCGAAACCTACACCAAAGCCTACGCAGGCTCCATCGGTTGCGCCGTCAGTGATACAGTGTGATCTGTGCCATATTAATTCGGAAGACTTAGTCCCTCATAAAGAGGGTGGTAAGTACTGTGATCAGTGCCATGGTGATCAGGTGCACCCCATACATGTTGGGTCAGGCACTGTGAACCTCGAATGTCAGGTCTGTCATGGATTGCCTGAGAAGCTCTCGATACCAGAGGCATCGGGGGAGGGTCATGTGTCGTGTGAGAACTGTCACGCAGCGCCGCCTGATTCGGTCAAGCCGAGCAATGGTGATTTGATAGAGATCCACCTGTCGAGAGGTAAATATTGCAATACTTGTCACGGCAATGATGTCGGATCTATCCATAAGTCGCTTATGAGCAGTTAAACTGGGTTTTTGGTGTTGTTTTTGGTGTTTTTATTTAACTCCCAAACCCATTTTTTCATTATTTTTTTATAATTCTTAGAATTATAGAGTGTGGCATCTGTTCTGTGACCAGTCGAGAAAATTCTCACTTCGTTCGGATTTATTCGGAGCATAGGAACGTTTATACTTTCCTATGCATTCAAAAAAAGAAGGTTTATCAAAGCCCTGTGACTATGGTCAGTGGTAAGAAAATGTCTATAAACCAGGAAGTTATTGAGATATCGGTAAAGGACCTGAATCTCTGGTATGACGAGAACCATGCTCTAATAGATATTGAGATAGAGATACCAAAAAATAGGATTACTGCTCTAATAGGACCTTCTGGTTGTGGCAAGACCACTTTTATACGCTGTCTTGACAGGATGAATGACCTGATACCTGGAACGGTCACAAAAGGTGAGATCTTGGTGAACGGTGGAGACATCACCAGGAGAGACGTGGATGTGGTGAGTCTCCGAAAGAAGATTGGCATGGTATTCCAGAAACCAAATCCTTTTCCCTCATCTATATTCGAGAACATAGCCTACGGTCCAAGGATACATGGAGAAAATAACAAAGAGCGGCTCACCGAGATCGTTGAAGAGAGTTTGAAACGCGCAGCTCTCTGGGACGAGGTGAAGGATCGGCTGAACCTATCAGCTTTGAGCTTGAGCGGTGGGCAGCAACAACGGTTGTGTATCGCCAGAACACTTGCAGTGGAGCCTGATATCATACTCTTTGACGAGCCGTGCAGCGCCCTTGATCCGATATCCACGAGCAAGATCGAGGATCTGATGGTGGAACTTAGGAAGCGTTACACGATAGTTATTGTCACACATAATATGCAGCAGGCAGCAAGGGTATCTGATTACACCGCCTTCTTCTTAAACGGTGAACTGATAGAGTTTGATGAGACACGCAAGCTCTTCAAGACTCCACGTGAGAAGAGCACCGAGGATTATATAACAGGAAGGTTTGGATAAAACTATGACACGGAAGCAGTATCACAACCAGTTGAGGAAATTGAAAGAAGACACAATCACTATGGGAAATATAGCAAAAGATAATGTTCTGGGCGCAACCATATCTCTGAAAGACCATGATCCTGAACTTGCAAAGAAGGTGATCGAGGCAGGTAGCGATATCGACGAACTGTACGCCCAGATTGAGGACACATGCTTTGCACTTCTCGCACTCCAGCAGCCGATGGCAAGAGACCTGCGCATGATAGGTGCAATCCTCAAGATAAACATCGATGTTGAACGAATCGGTGATATCGCCTTTGAAATAGCAAAGATCACAATAGCAACACTTGAAGAGAATCACATAAAACCGCTCGTGGACATTCCACGGATGGCAGAGATATGCAGCGAGATGCTGGCATCTTCCATGGAGGCATTCGAGAACTCTGATGACAGGCTTGCAAGAAAGATCGCTAAGAGAGATAATGAGGTCGATGCACTCTTCGACCAGGTACGCCGTGAACTCATCACATACATGATCGAAGACCCAAAAACGATCAAGAACGCTTCGCATCTGACCTTCGTAGCACGCTACCTTGAACGATGCGGCGACCACATCACAAACATCTGTGAAAGCATCGTGTACATGGCAACAGGCGAACGCACAGACCTGAATTAAAAATTCTGAAAAATATGTGCTTTAATTATGTCCAGGGTGTTATCTGATGCTCTCTGAAATGAAAAAACATGCAGAGAGATGTGCAGACATGATCAGAAGTGAAGCGCTTGTCGTATCTCACATCGATGCCGATGGGCTCACATCTGCTGCGATCATTGCTACAGCGCTTGAAGACGCTGGAATCGAATACAGTACCATTCTGCTGCGATCATTGCTACAGCGCTTGAAGACGCTGGAATCGAATACAGTACCATTTTTGAAAAACAACTCGGAAAAGACGAGCTTTCAGAAATTGCCGATACAAATCCACCGCTTGTAATCTTCACAGACCTTGGAAGTGGAGTTCTCGGTAATATCAAGGAACTTGGCATCACCGCGGTAGTATCAGACCACCATCAACCATCCACAACAGATACACCGCCTCCACGCGATGAACACCTCTGCCATCTAAACCCCCACCTATTCGGGATAAGCGGTTCACGTGAACTCAGCGGCTCAGGAACCACATTCCTACTCGCACGATCACTGATCCAGGCTCAAGGTCACGATAACAGGAGAGGACTTCCATGCCTTGCAGTCGTGGGGGCGGTCGGAGACCTCCAGCACGTAAAAGAAGGAAGACTCACAGGAGCAAACCGCACAATCCTCAAAATCGGAGCACAAAACAAAGAACTATCTTACACGCCCGACCTCGCATTCTTCGGAAAACAGACACGACCCATCTTCAAACTCCTCGAGTACGCTACAGACCCCTACCTCACAGGACTCACAGGAAACGAAGACGCATGCATCACCTTCCTGAAAGGAATCGGCATTCGGCTCCAGGGAGAACGGTGGAGACGATGGATCGATCTTGAAGAGAACGAGAAACAGAAGATCGTCTCAAGCCTGATACAGCACCAGATCACAAGAGGAATTCCAGCACATAGACTACAACGCATGGTCCAAGAAGTCTACACCCTGAAGAACGAAAACGAAGGGACAGAGCTTCGAGACGCACAAGAATACTCAACACTCCTCAATGCAACAGCACGCTACGACCGCGCCGAGATCGGACTTAACGTCTGCATGGGAGACCGCGAAGACGCACTTGAAGATGCACAGAGGCTCTTAAAAGAGCATCGAAGAAACCTCGTCGAAGGCATGAAATTCGTCAAAGAGAACGGAGTAGTGGAACTCGAACACCTCAAATACTTTGACGCAGGCAACAGAATCCGCGACACCATAGTCGGAATCGTCGCAGGCATGAGCCACAGCACCATAGGAAACCGCAACCTCCCAATAATCGCCTTTGCGAGAGCCAGCACACCACACGAAAAAGAAGGCCTCAAAGTCTCGGCACGCGCAAACACCAACCTGTTACAGAGAGGACTGAACCTCGGAAGAGCCATTCACACCGCAGCAGAAAAAGTCAACGGCACAGGCGGTGGGCACGACATCGCAGCAGGCGCAACCATCTCCCTACAAACAAAGAACGAATTCATAAAACACCTGAACGAAGAAATAAAAAAACAGACCACGAAATAACAGATCGATAGAAGCGATAAAGAAGAAAATATAGCACCAGAGAAACAAATGATGCTCAGTGGCTTTTTCTCATAGTTTCATCGCCTACAAGCAAATTAAAAATTATAAAAGTATACTATCTCTGATATTCCAAATACGAGTAGAAGTATGAAATACCCTATAAATATGCTTCGAGCAGATGGTAATTTAAGTATCTTTGAATTTTCATCTACAAAATTATCAATTTGGTTCTTTTCGGAGTTTTGGTTCGTTATATAGACTATTTTTTCGAGAACAGCTAACTAACATTTTTGGGGTATCTTCATCACTTTAGTCATGAAAACCTAAACGCTTTTCGATGTTTAATACTGTTCCTAATGCGTCGAGAAAATCACGACTCTCTTTGCGAATAGTGAATATAGCAAAAAGAGCTACAACGATAGCTAAAATCGGGAAAAGCACAAGCCATCGAGTATCAACACATAAACAAAATTTGAGATAAACTGGTGCGCCCAATAAAACGTATAACGCCCAAGAGAAATGTTTCATCTCTTCCCATAATTTATCCCCGTGCTTCTCAAGCCGACTATTTTGAATCTCTAAGAACTTCAGAAGGTCATTTCCATTTCTTTCGACCATAATTTTATAATAGACATTGGAGATGATAAATATTACTGAGAACATTCAGGTCGAGATCTAAAATAATTTTGCCATGCTGACGTTTGTTGGAGTTGCTTTTGTCTTCATTGCACTTTTTCTCTCACGCGTTGTGAGACCGAGTGCTCCATCCGATGTCAAGAGCGAGATCTACGAATGTGGCGAGGTGACGATTGGCGATACAAAGTTCTACCACAACCTCCAGTATTACATGTATGCGATCGCATTTCTGATATTCGACGTTGAGATGGCTTTTATGTATCCGTGGGCAGTTCATTTCAGGAATCTTGGATTTATCGCCTTTGTTGAGATGTTCATTTTCGTTGGAATTCTGGTGATTGGTTTGATATATCTTGTGAAGAAGGAGGCGCTGAAGTGGACTCAGTAGATAAAGACAAGGTCACGGTTATCGATGCAACAAAGATCGACACATCGAAGTATAAGCGTGAAGTCAAGAGAGAGGATGATGCAGCCTCGCAGTTAAAGAGCACAGGGCTTTTGAATACGCTTGTGTATGCAAAGGATCGGGCTGAGAAGAGAGATCAGAATGTTATTCTGGCTCTGGTTGACCAGGTTGTTAACTGGGGCAGGCTCTGTTCGATCTGGCCTGTGACGTCTGGGCTTGCCTGTTGTGCAATTGAGATGATGTCTATGAGCATGGGGCACTACGATATTGCACGGTTTGGTAGCGAGGTATTCAGGGCAACACCCAGACAATCTGACCTTCTTTTTGTTGCTGGGACTGTCTCAAAGCGGATGGCGCCACGGTTGAAGAGGCTGTACGAGCAGATGCCTGAACCTAAGTGGGTGATCGCTGTTGGAAGCTGTGCAATCTCGGGCGGACCATTTGTGGATTCCTATGCGGTGTTGACAGGTGTTGACAAGATCATTCCTGTGGATATATATGTCCCTGGGTGTCCGCCAAGGCCTGAAGCGTGGTTATATTCTATGATTCAGCTTCGAAAGCTGATCAAAGAGGAAGGCGTTGGTATAACATGGGGGCTTGACAAATGAGCATCCAGAGTGAACTCAAAACAAGATTCAATGATGCAGTAATTGAGGTATATGTTCAGAAGGATGGGAAACCGGGTGTTGTTGTTGCTCCTGAGTCTCTCGCTGAGGTTTGCAGGTTTCTGCACGACTCAGGTTTTGATCATCTCTCACTGATTTCAGGCACTGATCGGGTTGAATGGCTGGAAGTTATCTATCACATCTGGTCGTATACGCGTAAGGAGAACGTTGTTCTCAAGGTCAAACTTGATCGTGACAAGCCAGTTGTCGACTCTGTCGCATCGGTCTGGCGTGGAGCGAATTGGATGGAGCGTGAGACGTATGACCTTGTTGGGATCAGGTTCAATGGGCATCCAAACCTTCGAAGAATTCTCCTCCCGGATCCGTGGGAAGGGCATCCGCTCCGGAGGGATTATGATATGTCTGTTGACCAGTACGTCTATATCGATGAGGATGGGAAGGATGTGGTTACGACTGATGCTTCAAAGCTTTTGAGAGAGGAGGCATTGCATGGCAAGAACTGAGGAGTACCAGCTGAATGTGGGGCCTGTGCATCCAAGTACTCATGGTGTTCTTCGTTTTGTATTGACGATGGATGGCGAGACGATCAAGGATACTGAGATGGTCTTGGGACAGCTTCACCGCGGGATTGAGAAGATTGCTGAGTCTAGATCGTATCTCCAGTTTATACCGTACACTGACAGGCTTGATTATATCTCTGGGATGACCAACAACTATGGTTTCACAAAGGCGGTTGAGGATCTGGCTGGAATTACGGTTCCGAAGAAGGCGGAGTATCTGCGCGTCTTTGTTATGGAGTTGAATCGGATCGTTAACCACTTGGTCTGTATAGGCTCTCTCTTGCTCGATCTTGGGGCGGCTACGATGATCATCTATGGTTTCAGGGAGCGTCACAAGGTACTTGATCTCTTCGAATCCCTTTGTGGTGCACGAATGACATTCAATTACATCCGACCTGGTGGGGTGCGTGGAGATATACCTGAGGGTTTCATCGACAATGCAAAGGAGTTTTTGAGAGATATGCCCAAGCGGATCGGTGACTATGCACAGCTCATCAATGATAATGAGATTGTTCACATGAGGATGAAAGGCGTCGGGATGCTGAGTCCAGAGGATGCAATAAATTATGGTGTCACTGGACCTATGCTTCGAGGTTCAGGCGTTTCTTACGATATACGCAAGGATGATCCGTATTCGGTCTACGAAGAGCTTGACTTCAAGGCATGCACCCGACCTGAGTGCGACACGTATGCGCGCTACATCGTGCGAATGGATGAGATGTATGAATCACTCTACATCGCTGAACAGGCACTCAAGCGACGGTGGCACCCGACCCTACAGGGTTAAGATTCGCTCGCCACCATTCTGCAGTCTGCAGGCTCTCCCACAGATGGTTGAGGGATTGAAGATACCTGATCTTGTAGCGGCGTTTGGAATAGTTGATATCGCTCTTGGAGATGTTGACCGATGATATTTGAAAACATCTATGAGATTATCGCATTCATACTGAACTCGGCTGGAATACTGCAGTACATGCAAAGTTATTCCGATGCGTTAGGGATTTCAATTGCACCCAAGCTCATAATTATACTTATAGAGACTGCGCTCCTCCTCGTGGGTGTGGCTCTCATGGTGATGGCGCTCACATGGATGGAGCGGAAGGTACTTGCTCATGCACAGGCACGGCTTGGTCCCATGATCACATGGTATCACGGCTTGTTGCAGCCAGTCATTGACGGCGTTAAGCTGCTCTCAAAGGAGGATTTGATGCCGAAGCGGGCAGATAGATGGATCTATTTCATCGCTCCGATGATAGCATTTGTCCCAGCGCTCCTCGTCTTCATCCCGATTCCGTTCGGACGCGATGGAGCTATAATATCAGATCTGCCCATGGGAATACTCTACGTAATGGCGGTATCTGCAATATCGCCCATCGGTATTCTGATCGGAGGCTGGGCATCTGACAACAAGTACTCACTCTTGGGAGCACTTCGTGCAGTGGCGCAGGACATCAGCTATGAGATTCCGATGGTTTTGACCGTGATCGGGATTGTGCTTATCACAGGATCTCTCAGCCTGCAGGATATCGTGCTCTTCCAGGATAAGATATGGTTTGTCTTCCTACAACCACTCGGATTTATCATATTCCTTGTTGCTGCGGTTGCCGAGATGGCAAGGATACCTTTTGACCTTCACGAGTCCGAATCAGAGTTCGTGGCAGGTTTCTTCACAGAGTACAGCGGGATGAAGTTTGCATTCTTCTTCCTTGCAGAATACGCTCATCTCTTCAGCATTGCAGCTATCATGACAACCCTATACTTTGGGGGTTGGCATGGCCCAATGATACCGATGATCCCGCCGATCATCACATCGATTGGCTGGTTTACCCTGAAGGTGCTTGTGATCATATTCTTCACAATGTGGCTTCGTGCTACCGTTCCAAGGGTAAGGGTTGACCAGATACTTGACATTGGGTGGAAAGTGATGATACCTCTCGCCCTCTTTAACGTGTTTATAACCGGGCTGCTCGTTGCAGGAGGTGTTCTGTAAGTGGCGTGGATAAACAAGAACTGGATAATGGGCGGTGTAATGAAGGGACTTGCAGTCACCATAAAACACTTCTTCCAGATCGGTGATCGTCCAGTCGTAACAGTCCAGTACCCATATGAGCGGCTGGAGATAGCAGAGGCGTTCAGGGGCCTCCATGCTGTCAGCGAAGAGAGGTGCATAGGATGTGGTATCTGCGAGATGAACTGTCCGAACGGTTCCATACGGATAGTGAAATATAATAAATGGTATCCGCAGATCAATATTGGTCAGTGCATGTTCTGCGGTCTCTGTGTTGACACGTGTCCAATGGATGCCATGGTGATGACGAACGAGTACGAGCTTGCAGATCGCAGCAAAGAAGTTCTGATATATACCCCTAACAGGCTGTTATTCAAGGAGTGAAGAGATTATGTTAGACCCATTGAAATTAATAGATTCAATTGTCGTTGAACCAAGCCTAAATATACTTGTATTCGCTGCAATCGCGTTAGCAGCAGCATTTTGTTCATTCATGGTGGTGCAGTCAAAAAACATCGTTCATAGTGCCATGTACCTCGCAGGGATGATGATCGCCATTGCAGCGCTCTTCATCACGTTGAATGCAGAGTTCCTTGCCTCCATCCAGGTACTGGTCTATGTTGGAGCCGTGGTCATGCTTGTGCTCTTTACGATAATGCTGACACGTAAGGAGGTGCTGGAATGAGCACGATGAGTCTGGTCTCAAAAGGCATATCAGCCATAATCGCACTTGCTTTTCTTGGCGTGTATGCTGTATCGGTCGTTGAAATACGCTTTGGAGAGCCGACATATATCATGCTTTCATCGATTGCAGATGCCATATTCAAGGAGTTTGTGCTCGCATTTGAAGTGCTCGCCATACTTCTCTTTGCAGCCCTAATCGGTGCAGTGTATATTGCACGCAAGAATGGAGGCGATGCCTAAAATGGTTCCACTCAACTATTATCTTCTTCTCTCTGGCGTACTCTTTGCCATTGGAATATACGGGTTAATTTCACAGCGAAACGGTATCAGAATACTGATGTGTCTTGAGATACTCCTGAACTCTGCAAACCTCAACCTCGTGGCTTTTTCAAGCTATCACGGCAACAGCACAGGACAGGTCTTTGCATTATTCTCTATTGCCATAGCAGCAGCAGAAGCAGCTATCGGGTTTGCAATACTGATAGCACTCTTCAGGGTGAGAGACACAATCGATCTTCATAACATCAACATCCTGAGGTGGTAAAAGTGTTCCAAGACTTTGCATACTTAATCGTACTACTGCCCATAATCTCCTTTGTACTGACGCTCTTCTTCGGGAAGAAGTTTCCAGCGAACGGAGGAATTCTAGCAATACTCACAATATTCACTGCATTCATAATATCGGCAGGAACTCTCAGTGAGATATACCATGGTGGAGTGGTGGAGCAGTCATGGCACTGGTTCGCATTCCTTGATTTTGGAATACTGATAGACCCACTCGCAGCAGCTATGCTCTGCATGGTCTCCTTTGTAAGCTTCCTGATCCAGGTCTACTCGGTTGGGTACATGTCACATGACCCTGCAAAGCCAAGGTACTTTGCAGAGACCTCGCTCTTTACAGCCGCCATGCTCGGGGTGGTACTATCAGATAACATCTTGCAGTTCTTCATGTTCTGGGAGCTTGTGGGCTTATGCTCGTATCTACTCATCGGATTCTGGTACCGTAAACCCTCAGCGGCAGCCGCTGCAAAGAAGGCTTTCCTTGTGACACGTGTTGGTGATGTACTCTTCCTTGCAGGAATAATCGTACTCTACCTGAACATCAGCGACTTCACCGTCCCGGACGGCGCATACCTTCTGCAGTTCCAGACGATGTTTGCAGCAATCGAACACATACCACCAAGCCAGTTAACACTCATAACGCTTCTCTTCTTCGGAGGTGCAGTTGGAAAAAGCGGTCAGTTCCCCCTACACGTGTGGCTTCCCGACGCAATGGAAGGTCCAACCACGGTCTCAGCACTCATCCACGCCGCTACCATGGTAACAGCAGGCGTCTACCTTGTAGCCCGCACATTCCCAATCTTCCTTGCCTCCCCTGACGCACTCATTGTTGTGGCATACATAGGCGGCTTCACAGCATTATTTGCAGCAACAATGGGACTTGTGATGAACGACATCAAACGGGTGCTTGCATACTCGACTGTGAGCCAGCTTGGATACATGATGCTCGCACTCGGAACAGGGATAGTGGTTGGCGCAGAGGTGGTTGGTATGTCACTATTCCACCTTATCAGCCACGCATTCTTCAAAGCACTCCTCTTCCTATGTGCAGGAAGCGTGATTCATGGTCTTGGACTTCAGGATCTGCGCCAAATGGGTGGAGCACTTGGCAAGATGAAGATCACAGGCATAACGATGCTCATAGCAGCCCTCGCACTCTCAGGCATACCGCCCACGGCAGGGTTCTTCAGTAAAGATGCAATAATCGAAGGAGCGTATTCGTACTGGACTCACACAGGCGACATACTGCCCTACGCCTTTGGGATCATAGCAGCGCTTCTCACAAGTATATACATATTCAGATTATGGTTCATGACGTTCACAGGAGAGCCGAGAACAGATTATCATGCTCACGAGTCACCACCATCGATGACGGTGCCTCTGGTGATCCTTGCAATACTTGCACTTGGCTTTGGGCTTGCAGCACACGGTGCCTTCGGTGGATTCCTCGAGCACACCTATTCGGAACACCTGATAGAGGAAGCTGCAGAGATTGGAGGGCATCATCTTGCAGAAGAACACCCACATCCACCACCAATCCTATTCTATCTGCCAATAATCGTGGGTGTGATCGGATTTGTGATTTCGTGGTTAATATATAGCAAGAGAATCTTCAATATGAGCAGCATAATATCCAGTAGAAATCCGATATACAGATTACTCTTGAACCGATACTATCAGCACCAGATATACACCGAGTTCGTGGCGATCACAATCGTACACAGAGTACTCTCGCTAATTGGAGAGTTTATCGACCGCAGGATCATTGACGGGATCATTGACGGCATAAGCTGGATTCTAATCATGATCGGAGAGGTTATTAGACGGATCCAGACAGGCGTGGTACAGCACTATGCTGCATGGGTGGTGATGGGTGTTGTCGCACTCATGTTATTCCTATTCCATGGAGGAGGTATACTATGACTCTACCACTGATATCCTTGATGATACTGATACCGCTTGTTGGCGCGATCATATCGTTCTTATCACGAACAAGAAACCAGGCACGGATCGCTGCAATAATCGCTTCCATAATACCACTCATAATAACGATCAAGATGTACCTGCAGGTGGACCCATCCACGATGTGGGTCGTTGAATCCTATGACTGGATTCCGCAACTCGGCATCACCTACAAGCTGGGCGTGGACGGCATCAGCATGCCACTCATCCTCCTGGCAAACATCGTGGTCCCGCTCACAATCCTCTTTGCATGGGGCGAGACCAAACGGACAAGCAGCTTCTACGGATTACTCCTGCTCGAACAGGTCGGTGTAATCGGGGTCTTCTCATCACTCGACTTCTTCCTCTTCTACATATTCTGGGAGATCACACTAGTCCCGATGTACTTCCTGATAAGCATCTGGGGCGGACCCCGCAAAGACTACGCAGCAATCAAGTTCTTCATATACACACACATAGCAAGCCTCGTGATGCTCCTTGCAATCTTCGCCCTCTACTTCATCGCATGGGCACAAACAGGGTATCCGAGCTTTGACATAGTCCACCTACTCGCACAGTATCCAAGCTTCAGCCCTGTTGTGAAAGACGTGATATTCTTCGCACTACTATTCGGCTTCATCGTGAAGATGCCAGCAGTCCCATTCCACACGTGGCTCCCTGATGCACACGTTGAAGCGCCAACCGCAGGTAGTGTTGTCCTTGCAGCAATCCTCCTCAAGATGGGCGGCTACGGCTTATTCAGGGTGATGATGCCAATGCTACCGAACACCACAAACACCTCGCTTGTGATCACAGTTGTTGCGATAATCGGCGTTGTGAGCATCGTGTACGGCGCCTTCCTCGCGCTTGCACAGAAGGATTTGAAGAAGATGGTTGCTTATTCTAGTGTGAGCCACATGGGCTTTGTCACGCTTGGATTTGCAAGCCTCGTGCCATTATCTGTAACGGGTGCCATGTACCAGCAGTTTTCACACGGGCTGATCACATGCATACTCTTCATGTCATGCGGAGTGATACAGCATGGGGCCCATACGAGGATCATAAACGATCTCGGAGGACTTGTGCAGAAGATGCCAAAGCTCACATTCCTCATGCTCGGAGGATTCCTTGCATCCCTCGGGCTTCCAGGGATGAGCGGGTTTATAGCAGAGTTTACAGTACTCACAGGATCCATCACAACACTCTTCATCTACGTGATGATAGCAGTATTCGGAGGCGTCGCGGTAACAGCTGCTTATCACCTCTGGGCAATACAGCGTGCAATGTTCGGCGTATTCAATGAAAAACTGGGGCACATCCACGATCTGGCAGGCTATGAAATGCTCTCGATGGCAATACTACTACTACTTGTGATATTCTTCGGAGTGAACCCGGACCCGGTCTGGGACTTCATGCAAGCAGGTGCTAACACACTCCTTGCGGGGGTGCATATAATATGAGCTACCTGAACTACACGCATCTTGCACCTGAACTGATCGTTGCGATCATGGGACTCGCTGTGGTCTTCTTTGGTCTCTTCATACCAACTCGCTTCAAGAGAGGGCTTGGATGCATCAGCGGACTGGCACTCATAATAGCAATCCTCGAGATACTCAGAAACGGCGTCTTATGGGAAAGCCAGAGGGTTGCTACATACTTCTACGATGCATACACCATAGACTCGCTCTCACAGTTCTTCAAACTGGTCTTCCTCTCAGTCTCATTCATAGTTGTGATAGCATCCACACGACGCTATAAAGAAAGCAGGTATCAGGATGAGTACTACGGACTCCTCCTCTTTGCAACACTCGGAATGATGGTCGTTGCATCATCAAACGACCTACTAACACTCTTCATCGGGTTCGAGCTTGCAAGCATGTCCACCTATGCACTCGCAGGATTTGACAAGACCAACCCGAAATCAGTGGAAGCCGCGATGAAATACTACATAATAGGCAGCATCTCATCAGCAATACTCCTCTTCGGGTTCTCACTACTCTACGGTGCAACAGGGACCACAAACCTCGAAGCAATATCAGCATACATTGCAGCCCATGGACTTGCATCCACAACAGGAACCGCAATCCTGGTCTTCCTCGTTGCGGGATTCACATTCAAGATGGCTCTTGTGCCATTCCACATGTGGGCCCCAGACACATACGAGGGCTCGCCCACACTGATCTCAGCCCTGCTTGCAGCAGGCTCCAAGAAGATGGGTTTCGTTGCAGCCTTCAAGGTCTTCATAGTCGCACTCATCGCCCTGAAACTTGACATGCAGAACGTCTTCTTCATACTTGCAATCATAACGATGACCTACGGCAACCTCGTGGCAATATCCCAGAAGAGCATCAAGCGCATGCTTGCCTACTCCTCAGTGGCACAGGCAGGGTACATCTCAATGGCATTTGTCATAATGACACCGCTCGCAGTGGGAGCCGGCATACTATACGTGCTAAGCCACGCATTCATGAAGACAGGAGCCTTCATAGCGGTTGGAGCTGTCGTATACATGCTAACACGAGAGAAGAAGAACCTTCCAGACGCTGACCACCTCGATAACTTTGCAGGACTCTCAAAGCGCGCTCCACTCACAGCCTTTGCCATGATGATCTTCGTCTTCGCCCTTGCAGGGATACCGCCAACAGCAGGATTCGTGAGCAAGTTCGTCCTATTCTCATCAGCCATACACGCAGGATATATCACATTAGTACTGGTTGCCATACTCAACAGCGCGCTCTCACTCTACTACTACGCAAGGCTTGTGAAATACATGTACGTGCTACCACCCGCAGGCGAGACACTGAGAGAACCACGCGCATACCTACTCGCAATGCTCGTAGCCGTTATCGTGGTTATAGCAATAGGCGTGTACCCTGCACCATTCTTAGAATGGGCGATGAACGCAGCAACAACAATGGGATTATGAGGTGAATAAAATATGGCAGATTGCGACCTATGTGGAGTAAGTAGACCAACACTATGCCCGATCAAAGTATTCATGCCAAAATTCGGAAAGACATACCCAACAGGAACATGGAAAGGACTGTGCGAATCATGCACAGCCCACCTCCACGAAGCAAACGAAGCACGCGAAGCGATCACAGCAAAGAAATGCAATCTCTGCGGAATCAAAGACGTACCACTATACAGAGCAACAATCAACAAACCAAACTTTGAACAACCATACTCAACAGAAGAAACAAGACACATCTGCGAAGCATGCCTAACAGCAACAGAAGAAGTCTACAAAAAACACGAAGAACGCATACTGGGAGAAGACTGACACCTTTTCTTTATTGAAAGGATCCTGAGGAAAGGAAAAATTAAGAATCCTCTGGATCCAATCAAAAAGAGAGATAGAGTGATAAACAAATGATGTATTACTTAATACTAAGAAAGAGGTGAAAAAATGTTCAAAGAAAAAGAGATAGATGATTTCTTCAAGGAACTAGCTATAGACACAGATATAAAAAGACAAAAAATCCTTTCTCAGGGTGATTATAGTCAAAAAGATGAATCCAATAAAATCAATCGCATTCTTATTGATAAAATAACTGTGATATCAAAGAAAGATGGGTTCGAAGATGCCGAATTGGAATGAGATTTTAGATGAAATAAAGTCATCAGGAAGCACTCACGACATCATTAGGCGTAATTATCTTCAAAAGATCCATGAAATTACTGAAAGAAATGTAATTATATATTATTCTGGTTGGCTGCAAAAACAGGGAATAAGTGGTTTGGGGATAAATGATAATGATAAAAATGGTTTTATGACAACGATACATGGTCTTGACCGCTCAAAAGGATTAGATCTTATTCTTCACACTCCTGGTGGAGAAAGCGCTGCAACAGAGTCATTAGTTGATTATCTTCGGAAAATGTTTGGTACTAATATTCGAGCGATCGTACCACAGTTGGCATTATCTGCAGGTACTATGATTGCATGTGCCTGTGATAGTATTTTAATGGGAAAACAATCAAGCCTTGGGCCAATTGACCCACAATTAAATGGCATTCCTGCGCATGGAATTATTGAAGAATTCAAACAAGCATTTGAAGAGTGTAAAGCAAATCAAATTAAAATTCCTCTTTGGCAACCAATTATAGCCAAGTATACACCAACGTTAATAGGTGAATCCCAAAAGGCGATTGCGTGGTCTGAAGAAATGGTTAAAGAGTGGCTTGTTACAGGAATGCTAAAGGATAAACCCAAACCAAATGAATCCGCTGAAAAAATTATAAAAGAGCTGGGCGATCATGCATTAACAAAATCACATGCCCGCCATCTTTCTGCCTCCAAGTGTCAGGAAATCGGTTTAAAAATTGAAATGCTTGAAGATGATCAAAAGTTACAAGATGCTGTTCTAACAGTTCATCATGCTTGCATTCATACATTATCAGCTACTCCTGCCTTTAAAATTATTGAAAATCATACAGGAACAGCCTTTATTCAAACAGCACAAGAGTTCCTATGCAAATTATTAAAGAACAGCATGAAGCCAAGTAAAATAGGTATTATGTCTTTTGCTCACGACTCTCCGCTTTGCTTTGCAAAGCTTCGACCCTTCGGGTGCGTATAACATGCCATATCTGGTTCGGTCTAAGCCCTCTCCCAATTTCCTCGT
>NJEL02000022.1 GCA_002254825.2 Methanosarcinales archaeon ex4572_44
CCAGAGAATCGGGTTGAATATTTCGTCTCGTACTACGACTTCTACCAGCCAGAATCATACATTCCACAGAAAGACCAGTACATCGAGAAAGATGCCCAGATAAACCCCAAAATCGAGCAGATGAGGCTTGCCGCAACCGCATCATTATCATCAAGAAAGGACGTAATCATCGTTGCATCAGTCTCGTGCATATACGGCATCGGAAACCCTGAAAGTTTCAGGAAAATGGGATTTGAGATAACGATCGGTCAAAAAATACCAAGAACCGAATTCTTGAAGAGACTTGTGGCGATACAGTTCGAGAGAAATGATATTGAACTCATGCCAGGGCGTTTCAGGGTCAGGGGCGATACGATCGATTTTATCCCAGGATATTTTAACAATATCATACGTGTGGAGATGTTTGGAGACGAAATCGATACAATCGCCGAGATTAACAAAAATACGGGCGATGTCATAGAAAAGATCAAATATTTCTTCATTTACCCGGCAAGACACTTCGTAATCCCTGAAAACCAGATAAAAGAAGCAATCGCATCGATAAAATCCGAGCTTGAGAGAAATCTGCCGAACTTGGGAATGATTGAAGCCCACCGACTGAGAGAGAGAACCCTGTACGACATCGAGATGATCGAAGAAACAGGTTTCTGCAAGGGAATTGAGAATTACTCGCTCCATTTCGACGGGAGAAAGAAAGGAGACCTGCCCTATTCCCTCCTTGATTATTTTGGGGATGACTTTCTGATCATAATCGATGAAAGCCACCAGACAATCCCACAACTACACGGAATGTACAACGGAGACCATTCCAGAAAGAAGAACCTGGTCGAGTACGGCTTCAGGCTCCAAACAGCACTCGACAACCGCCCCCTGAAATTCGAGGAGTTTGAGAAATATATGAACCGAAACAAGGTGATCTTCACATCAGCAACGCCGGGAGAGTACGAACGACACGAGTCAGAGCAAGTGGTTGAACAAATCATAAGACCCACAGGACTCGTTGATCCAGAGGTCTTTGTACGGCCAATAAAAGGTCAGATCGATGACCTGAAGAGAGAAATTGGTGTTACGATAGAACGTGGCGACCGAGTCCTTGTCACAACGATCACAAAGAGACTCGCCGAAGAATTGACAGAATACCTTGCAGAACAGGGGATAAAAACAAGATACCTCCACTCCGAAATCGATACACTCGAACGAACCGAAATAATAAGAGAACTCCGACGTGGAAAGTTTGATGTTCTTGTCGGGATAAATCTCCTGAGGGAAGGGCTCGACATACCAGAAGTCGGGTTCATCGGAATGCTTGATGCCGACAAAGAAGGATTTCTGCGAGACACCAAAAGCCTGATACAGACGATAGGAAGGGCTGCACGGAACGTAAACTCAAAAGTAGTGCTGTACGCAGATAAAGAGACTGATTCCATAAAAAAAACCGTAAAAGAAACAGAACGACGGAGAAAACTCCAGATAGCCTACAACGAGAAACACGGGATTGTTCCAAAAACGATCATAAAAGCGATCAAAAAGAGAGAAATCGAAGTAAAGGATACAAAGCACATACCCAAAAGAGACATCCCCAACCTGATTATAGAAATTGAAGCAGAAATGAGAAAATCCGCTGACAAACTCGACTTTGAACGAGCGATTGTTATTCAACGCCATAGTCTCATATCCAGCCACTAATCGCTTATAAAAGTTACCTTTTCCATGGTTTCTGGATAATTGATATATATTATGATCGTTGTTGAGGTAGTGAAAAGGATAATGGTCTGTGAGTAGATATGAAAGGTAATGATGGGAATGGTTTTGAGATTATTACTGAGCCGATTGAGTCGAAGAATCCTGTTCTGTTTAATGGGTTTCCGGGAATTGGGTTGGTTGGAAATATAGCTTGTCAGCATGTGATAGATGAGCTTGAGATGGTGCAGAGGGGAAGTATCGATTCAAGGTATTTTCCGCCTATAGCTGTTCTTTTTGATGGTATAGTCAGCATGCCTGTGCGTATTTATGAATCAATTGAACATAATCTCGTGATTGTCATCTCGGACATCCCGATACATCCTACGATCTCATATGGGATCAGTAAAGAGCTTGTGGGTTGGGCTGAGATGGTGAATGTGCGGGAGATTGTGCCTATAGCAGGGATAGCTACTATGAGTGGAAAGCACAGGGTGTTTGGTTCGGCTACCACGTGTGAGCTTCTTGATCGGGTGAAAGATTTGGTGGAGATATTCCAGGTCGGTACCATTTCGGGGATAGCTGGCAGTATAATGACTGCGTGCCACTTACAGAATATACCTGCTATTGGTCTGCTCGGAGAGACGCGCGGCCAGAATCCTGAGCCGAGAGCAGCTATATCGGTTATCGAGGCGCTGAACAAGATATATGGGCTGGATATAGATACAGAGAACTTGTTGGATCAGGCAAACGAGATAGAGACTGAGCTTCAAAAATTAGCAGATCAGGTGAAGGATGCTGAGGCGGCACCGTCACGGAAAGAGTTTCCGATGTACGGGTGATGGTTGATTAGAGCATCGTTCATTTCTTTTTATTTTTCTTATGAAGGATCGTGAGATTTTTTCAGGTCTCAGGGTTGCACCACCTATATTTGTTCGGGTTGACGGGAGAGGCTTTGGGAAGGCGATCTCAAACCTCGGTTTCAAGAAGCCCTACGATGAAGACTTTGCCGCTGCAATGGTTGACTCCACAATAGTCTTCTTCAAGCAGAGCGGTTTTGACCCTATCTTCGCTTACCTTTTTTCGGATGAAGTAAGCTTTTATTTCACACATTTACCATTTAATGGACGGGTTGAGAAAATAGATTCGATTATCCCATCTTTTTTTGCATCTACCCTAACGATACGACTTGAATTGTCAGCTCCAGTCTCTTTCGATTCTCGGATCATACCTGTTGCCCCCACTCAGGTGGCTGATTATCTCAAGTGTCGGCAGGATGAAGCATGGAATAATCATGTTATCTCTTATGGATACTACACGCTTCTAAAACATGGTTTTAGTCCAAGAGATACAGTGGATAAGCTGAATCATATGAAACATTGTGATATTCACGAATTAACATTTCAAAATGGTGTGAATCTCGGAGAAACTCCTCTCTGGCAACGTAGGGGCCTCATGGTTTATCGTTCACCTTTGGTGGAAGAACTCCAAGTCACAGACCTTGAGCATCCTGAAATTGCTGTGGATGACGAATCCCCCACAAAAAACATGCATCATAGGGCACACAGGGCATTGGTGGATGACTGGGGGCTGCCACTCTTCAAGACCGAAGAGGGAAGGGATCTGATAGAACACCTTATCGAACCAGATTACAGTCTTTAACTCTATTGTTGTAACCCACAAACATCCCTATATATCACCTCATAAAGTGCCATAATAGTGTGTTCCATGAATGTCATCTATTATCTTCTGAATATTATCTCTACGCTTCCAAATTTCATCTTCATACCTATACTTAATAAAAATGTCCTCATGTTCAGCGTTATTAACTTTTTCAATTCCTGCTTTTGTTAGCCTTTTAGTATTATGTGGTGGAAGTTTTGGAGGATAACCGTACCGAACAATATCCTCTCTTTGGATAACCACATCTAGTTCATAAACATGGTAAAGTGCAAGACGGTGCGTTCTAACTGGCTTCTTTTCATAATATTTCAAAGGACCATTATCGATATCCCATAATTCAAATTCGCCCGCTTCAGCCAATTTTTCCCACAATTTTTTGTTATTGCCATCAATAGGATAATATTCAACCGATGCAACATATCTATGCTCAAAAAATTCAAATTTTGGCAATTTTTTCTTATATTGAACACCCTTATAAGACAACTTAAAAGGATAGTCTCTCGGAGTGCCCCACAAAAAAACTTCGCCAGGCATACCTCCTTTAGTATCTTTACATAATAGAATCTGATCCCCTTTTGACAAGGCATGAATATTTATATATTTGTCAGTTTCACCCTTGACTATCAAGATATTACCTCACTATAGATACTTTAATTTTAATATACATTTTTGAGTTAAATGTTTTTCTATTTCATGACTAATTTATCTGTTATCGAGCGTATGTTTGACTTGGCACGACTTACAATCATCATCTCCGCACTTTTCTAATTACTATCTTTTTCTTGGTATTCGGCAGTGTTTCGACAAAAATCTAATAGTCGTCTCCTCTGTTCCAAGCTACATCACAATTTCCTCTCTATTTTTTCGTTCATGTAGTGTACTATATTTTAAGAATTAATTAAGTATATCCTAAACTATAAATTAAACGGTGCGCGAAACTCTCTCGCCTATCAGATACGTGCTCTTTGCATCTCTTATCTTCACTTTGTGGCGTGATCCAAGTGCTAGTTTCTCTTTTATCACGATGTATCGATAGTTATCATCTCGTGCAATGCTCGTATGATCTCTTCCAGTGGTGGTCACTGCGACTTCACACACCCCACCGATGTAGCGGTGGAGGATCTCTCTTGCTATCCTCCGATGTTCCTCTGTGAGCCGTCGTGAGCGTTCTTTCTTCACCCACTCTGGAAGATCTCGGAGACTGCTTGCTTCTGTATGGGGACGCTTTGAGTAGCGGGTTATGTTGACCTTGAAGGGCTGCAACTCTCGGAACAATTCAAGCGTTCTCAGAAAGTCTGTATCTGTCTCGGTTGGATAGCCAACGATGAAATCGGTTGATACCACGCCAAGTGGAAAGTTATCAGTGAATTTATCGCTTATCATGCGATATTCCTCTGCACTGTGCCCTCTTTTCATATCGATTAAGACCTGATCAGATCCGCTCTGGATTGGAAGGTGGAGGAACTTGTACACCTTATCACAGCGATATGCTTCGATCAACTCGTCAAGAATCTTCCTCGCAGTGGCAGGGTTCATCATCCCAACCCTGATGCGAAAATCGCCTGCAATCCCAGAGAGCTCAGATAAAAGCCCAGGCAGGCTTGATCCAATGTCCCACCCATAACACGCTGTATCCTGGGATGTTAATTGGATCTCCCACACGCCTCTCTTGACGAGTTCGCAAACCTCTTCAAATATCTCCGCTGTAGGTCTACTCACAAGCTCTCCTCTTGCCTTCTTCACTATGCAGTATGAGCAGTTCCCAACGCAACCCGTGGCAATCTCCACAGGTGCAACGACAGCACCCACAGGAACGACTGGATCAGTGCTACATCTCTCACGCCCCCGACCTGCATGATCGGGGAGCAAATGTCCAATCCTATCAAAGCTCCTGGGAGTAACAGTCCCGCAGAGATCGAGGTCTGCGAGTTCTTCGGGCTGCGCTGCTGGAATACACCCTGCAACGATAACATCCATTCCAATACCAATCAAACGGTGTATCTCCCCTAGAACCTTCTGTTCGGTGCGCCCTGTGACCGTGCACGTGTTAACGATCACGGCATCGGCTTCTGCCTCACTACAGATCGTGTGCCCAAGCCCTCCGACCACGCCCAGAATTCGTCGGGAGTCTGCATGATTGGCAGTGCAACCAAAAGTCTTGAGATGAACCTTCAACGCTACACCCCAGTGCTCCCAAGATCCACAACCTCCATATTCGCATCCTCGAAGAACTTGAGTGCATCGGTGTCAGGGTACGAGTTTTCGAAGACCACACGTCTGATATGTCCATTGATCAGCATCTTGGCACAGAGCACACAGGGCTGGTGCGTGCAGTAGAGGGTAGCGCCCTCGATGCTGACACCATGAAGCGCACTCTGTATGATAGCGTTCTGCTCGGCGTGCACCGCCCTGCAGAGTTCATGGCGGGTCCCAGATGCGATCTTCCGATCTTCACGCACACACCCAAGTGTAAGACAATGCTCCATATTGTGCGGAGCGCCGTTATAACCCGTTGAAAGGATTCGCTTATCCCTAACGATGACAGCACCCACGTGGTTCCGAAGACAGGTGGACCTGCGTGCCACCACACGAGCAATCTCCATGAAATACTCGTCAACAGAAGGCCTCATCACACACACTTCACACACTTAGTCCCACGGAAAAAAGTGGTTCATAACACTCATAGTGTCACAGTGCTCTGCCGACCTCAACCACCTGTAAGCTCTCAACACCCTCAACGCTTGCAATTGCAGATTCCACTGGATCTGTGCCGCCTTCAAGATCTCCAAGCACAACTGTCACGATCAAAGCCTTGAGACCAAACGCAACAGGCTCTTCCGCGAAACCCGACAGCCGCACACCCTTAGGGATCACGTCAGCTATCCCAGCTTTCAACGCTTCGAAATCAGTCTCAGGAGAATCTGGCATAACTTTTATCGTCGCAACAACTTCACCCATTCCTATCACCTCACGGCCCCTCAAAGCCACAGTTAGGGCACGAATACGGGATGCTCTGATGCCTACACATCATGCACCTGCCAAGCTCAGTCCCACAATTTGGACAGGGAAACCTCACAAAACCATGCTCAATGAGATCAACATTGCACGCAACACACTTGGTAATTCTACTTTTTGCCATCACAATCAACCACATAAAGACGCTCACAATAAAAGAAGTTTTTGCAACCAGCCGAGTTCGAACCCTCACCATTCCACCCCTCACTTCAGAGGCTGTTCCATTCTTTAGCATCCTCTCTTGCGATAAATCTGTTGAACTGCTGTTGAGATAAACCAGACAATCCCTAAAACCCCACCACACAAATGAAAAAGACGCGTTAGTTTTTTCTATAATAACCTGTATCTCTTCACACTCCATAATGGAACGTGCGAGGTTGGAAGAGGATGAACAGAAGGGATCGCTTTTACAGTAGACCAGAAGCTCTGGATAGCCCGAAAGCTCGACGATATCGGGATTGACATAATCGAGGCAGGCTCGCCCATCACTTCAAAAGGTGAGCGTGAAGCGATAAAAGCAATTGCAAATGAAGGATTTAACGCTGAAATATGCACCTATGCTCGCATCCGCAGAGAGGACATCGAGCTTGCAACAGAATGTGACGTCGACTCTGTCCATCTCGTAGTTCCAGTATCTGACATTCACATCACCCGAAAACTTAAAAAAGATCGTGAAACTGTTTTGAGCGAGGCAATCGAGATGGTGAGCTTTGCACGCGAACACGGTCTGATCGTTGAACTGAGCGGCGAAGACGCATCTCGTGCAGACCTCGAATACCTGAAAACTCTCTACCAGACAGGAATCGACGCTGGCGCTGAAAGACTCTGCTTCTGCGACACGGTGGGCGTACTCGTGCCCGAAAGAACAGAGGAGTTGTTCACAGAACTATCAAGACTCAAGAGCCCGATCAGCATCCACTGTCACAACGACTTTGGGCTTGCAGCAGCAAACACAATAACAGCCCTCAGGGCAGGTGCCAGCGAAGCGCATGTCACGGTCAACGGACTCGGAGAACGCGCAGGCAACGCCCCGCTCGAAGAAGTGGTGATTATACTCGAAACACTCTACAGCCACAGAACAGGGATCAAATGCGACGAATTATACCCGCTCTCTCGACTCGTGAGCAGACTCACCAACATGCCAGTCTCCCACAACAAAGCAGTGGTCGGTGGCAACGCCTTCACGCACGAGGCAGGTATTCACGTTCACGGCTTGCTCGCAGACTCGTCGACCTATGAACCGATCACGCCTGAAATGGTTGGACGCAAGCGGCATATCGTGCTCGGGAAACATACAGGAAAAGCCTCGGTCACACTTGCACTTCAGGAGCTCGGGCTTGAGACAACCGAAACTCAGCTTGAAGAGATTATGAACCGTGTGAAAGAACTCGGCGATCTCGGCAAACGGGTGAGTGATGCCGATCTTCAGAGCATTGCCGAAACAGTCCTCGGTATCTATCAGGAGGCAAAGGTGAAGATGGAAGATTTTACAGTTGTCTCCGGGAACAGGGTCATGCCAACTGCTTCACTCAAATTACAGGTCAGCGGCAATGAAATTGTTGAAGCTGCAACAGGGCTTGGACCTGTTGATGCAGCCATAAACGCTCTCAGAAAAGCCATCGCTGGCATTGCTGATATACGCCTCGAAGAGTACCACGTGGATGCAATAACTGGTGGAACCGATGCCCTTGTAGAGGTTCTGGTGAAACTGAGCAAGGACGATCGGGTGATAACCGCACGAGGGGCGCGGGCAGATATTATAACAGCGTCTGTTGAAGCTGTCCTTGAAGGCGTCAACAGACTCATTCAGGCTGAAAATGGAGGATGAAGGGACCAATGGCAGAAATTACAGGTGCTGAGGCACTGATAGAATCACTTGAAAATGAGAACGTCGAGGTTATCTTCGGATATCCTGGTGGATCGGTACTCCCGATATACGACGAGCTATACGATGCAGATATAAGACACGTGCTCATTGCCACGGCATACATGGACTCTGTTCCGCTCGTTGCAATCACAGGGCAGGTTCCACGCCCACTCATAGGCGGTGATGCCTTCCAAGAGGCAGACATCACAGGAATAACACTCCCAATAACCAAACACAACTATCTCGTAAAAGACGTTCACGACCTGCCACGTATTATAAAAGAAGCATTTTACATAGCATCGACTGGAAGACCAGGTCCTGTTCTGATCGACATTCCAAAGGATGTGACCACCGATACACTGGACTTCACCTATCCACAGAAGATCAATCTACGTGGTTACATACCACCGAAGAGTGCTGATGTGAAGCATTTGAGAGAGGCAGCACAATTGATACTGAAATCGGAGAGACCTGTTATCTATGCTGGCGGTGGGATCATAATCTCTGACGCTGCAGGTGAACTCCTCAGTCTCGCAGAGACGATAATGGCGCCTGTCACAACCACTCTCATGGGAAAAGGCGCATTCCCAGACAACCACCCGCTGTCGATCGGGATGCCAGGGATGCACGGTACAAAGTATGCCAACTATGCAATCCAGGAATCCGATATAGTGATAGCGGTGGGCGTGCGTTTTGATGATCGGGTCACAGGCAAGCTCGAATCCTTTGCACCGAATGCAAAGATCATCCACATCGATATCGACCCCGCAGAGATCAGAAAAAACATTCGCGTCGACGTCTCAATCGTTGGAGATGCAAAGACAGCTCTATTGCGACTCATAGGACTTGTGAAAGAAAGCCAACCCAGAACAGACCCATGGCTTGATCGAATAAACAAGTGGAAACAGGAATTTCCACTCCAGTACAAAAAAGATGGCTTGAAGCCACAGTACGTTGTAGAGAGCATCTGTGAACTCTATCCAGATGCCATAATCACAACAGAAGTGGGACAGAACCAGATGTGGGCAGCCCAATACTTCAGGTGTACCCGGCCACGCACCTTCATATCATCGGGCGGGCTTGGAACAATGGGCTACGGATTCCCAGCCGCAATCGGCGCAAAAGTAGGAGTTCCTGATGCCACCGTGATAGATATCGCAGGCGACGGATCCTTCCAGATGAACAGCCAGGAGCTTGCAACTACTGTTCAGAACAACGTGCCTGTCGTGGTTGCGATCCTCAACAACGGATACCTTGGAATGGTGCGCCAATGGCAGGAACTATTCTTCGAACAGAGATACTCTGCAACAATAATCGAGGATAGCGTTGACTTCGTAAAACTCGCCGAAGCCTACGGGGCACTCGGACTGCGGGTAGAGAGACCCGAAGACGTGAAACCAACACTGAAAGAAGCAGTCGGATCATGCAAACCATGTATAATTGATTTTATCGTGGAACGCACCGAGAATGTATCACCGATGGTTCCTGCGGGCGCTGCAATAAACGAGATACTTGATCTGGAGTGATATAGAGATGAAAAAACATACCTTATCAGTTCTTGTTGAGAACAAACCTGGCGTGCTTGCAAGAATCTCAGGACTCTTCAGCCGCAGAGGATTCAACATCGAAAGCCTCGCAGTCGGAGTGACTGAAGAAACCAGTATCTCACGGATAACAATCGTGGTCTCCGGTGATGACGCCGTCCTCGAACAGGTGAAGAAACAATTAAACAAATTAATCGACGTGATACACATAGCAGAACTATCACCCTACGACTCAGTTTCAAGAGAACTGGCACTCATAAAAGTAGAGGTAGACACAACAACACGCTCAATGGTCATGCAGATAGTTGACGTCTTCAGAGCAAGAATAATAGACGTTGCAACCGACTCCTTAATCGTGGAAGTTACAGGTAGCAAAGGCAAAATCGCATCGATACAGCGACTACTCTCACAATTTGGAATCAAAGAGATGGTTCGAACAGGAAAAGTCGCACTCCACCGCATGAGTAAAACCGCAGCAGACACGATACCAGAAAAACTCCAGAAACCAGAGGAGGAGTAAGGAGTGGTGACACGCGGAGAGGCTCTCTACCGGGGAAAGGTAAAAACGATCTACCGAACAGATGATGAAAACGTCTTTATTGCAGAGTTCCATGATGATCTAACTGCCTTCGACGGGAAAAAAAAGAGCAGTCTTGAAAAAAAAGGATATTACAACGCTAAAATCTCAGAGAAGCTCTTCAGACTCCTCGAATCAAACGGAATTCCAACCCACTTCAAAGACATGCTCTCAGAGACTGAGATGTTGGTAGACGCTGTTCAGATCATACCCATTGAAGTGATCGTACGAAACATCGCCGCAGGCTCAATCACCAGGAAATACCCAGTAGAAGAAGGCAGAAAACTCGTGCCCCCTGTCGTTGTACTGGACTACAAAAGCGATGAACACGGAGATCCAATGATAAACGAAGATATCGCAGTTGCAATGGGAATTGCAAGCATGGACGAGCTTGGATTGATGCGAAGACTCGCACTTGAAATAAACCAGGTACTGATCAAGTTTTTAGATGAGCGAGGACTGGTTCTACCTGACTTCAAGCTTGAGTTTGGGCGATCAAAAAAGGATGGTAGGATCATCCTGGCTGACGAGATATCTGCTGACACATGCCGATTCTGGGACAAAGAGACTGGCGAGTCGCTTGACAAAGATGTCTTCCGCAACGATCTCGGCGACGTCGGTAGCGTGTACCAAGAGATCGCCCGACGCATAGTATCAGAGATTTCATAGTGACGCTAGCATAACAAATATAAATCACGCCACTTTGCCAAAATAATTAAAATAAAAAGTGGAAATAAGTTTTTATTTTATCTTGTCTTTTTATGCACTATGGCTGTCATGGTGACAATAAATCCTGCCAGCAGAATTCCAAATCCTGGCGTTCTTGGCGTTTCGGTTGGTGTTTTAGCTGTGCTGGTTGTCTCTTGATTCTCTACTGCTTCTTTCAGTCGCACTGCTTCTTCTGGCGTGGTTGTTTCGGTGGGTGTTGATACTGGCTGTTCTGGCGTTGCTTCTGGCGTTTCGGTCGGTGTTGCTTTTGGTGTTGCTTCTGGTTCAACGCTTGTGGATTCGAGTTTGATCACTTTTCTTGGGTAGAATCGCAGCACTTTGCTTTTGTCAGCTACTTTGAATTGTATGCCCTCTGCAAGGTCTACTACTGCGTTTTGATCAAGGCTGACTGCGTGCTCATTCTTCATTATGACGTGTGTGTCATTTGCAGTCTTTACTTTGAAGACTCCGAATTTATCGCTTGTTTTGATATTTTTTATGTCTGTTGAGATGAGCCATGTGTATTTTAATATGACTATGTCACCTTCAGAGCTTGATAGGATGCCGTCGACGTATGTTACGAAGAGTGGAACGTCGGTTAGTCCAGCGATGTCTTCTGTGTATGTGCATACCTCGTTTGGATGGAGTACGTTGTTGCAGTCAAAACTTTTGTCGCCTCTTTTGAGTATGAGCCATGCTTGTCTTGGTGTTGTTCTGGCATCGATTGCTTCTGCGGTGAGCGTCCATCCTTCACCCATGTCCCATGTCTCTCCGACGGTGAGTACTTTTTCTGCAGTGTCTCCTTGTTCAAAAATGAGTTTTGTTAGTTTGCTTGTATCACCTTTGACTGCTACTCTTTTCGCCCCGAAGAATCCCACAAGACCATAATGCGTACCATCCTGCACCACCTTTCCTTCAGGATAGTTTAATCCGTTTTCCACTGTCAGACCTTTGTTACTCTGTACTTTATATTTTTTAAGTGTTCTCTGTACGATGTAAGTGAGATGATTTTCATCAAGGTCTCTGTCACTGGACGTCAGCGATTCACTCGGATCTATTGTTAGGGTCTCGCTTCTGAGATCATTTTTCAGGTTATGCCAGAAAGCAGGGAAGGTTGACGCATTCCATTCGTGAATACTTCCTTCATTTGATATTTGGCCACGTATCTCAACGCTGTTTGCAGCGCTGACTGCTGGAGCAATCAGTGCTACTGCTATCATTATACATAGTACTTTTGATATGCGTTCTAACATTTTCTAACCTCTACTATATGTTCTATCAAACATATCGCTGACTATGTTTAATAGAACATAAAGCTTTTGTTTTTGAACACCTGTAATCAACAAAACCAACAACATAAAAAATTATTAGCAGTAATGTACAAAAAAGAAGACATCAGCTAAAATAAATATGTGTGAATTTTGATTTATTTCCAGTGTTGACCAATTCCTCTTACTTTCTTTTCCTTTTACACTTTGTGGATGTTTCTGGACTTTTAGTGGGTTTTCAAAAATCTTCATGCGAATTTTAACATTTTCTCCACACTGCAACAATTCAGTCTCAAAATCTACCCTCTATCGGTTTGGTACTGAATGTTATAACAAATGCGGTGGAAGCGTCTGTTTTGCGAGCAGATCGCACACAGTCTCATGCTCTCTGATCACGTATGGTCTGCCGTGGGAAATTAAGATCTCTGCTGCGCGCGGGCGCCCGTTGTACTGTGAACTCATGCTGAATCCATAGGCACCGACATCGAGCACAGCGATGATATCATCCTTCTCCACTGGTGGGAGCTCTCTGTCGTGCGCGAGGATGTCCCCACTCTCACATATCGGGCCTGCAATGGTGTAAAGCCCCATAGGTGGGAGATCTGCTTTATTAGCAACGAGGACGTGGTGGTATGCACCATACATTGCCTGTCTGATCATCAGGTTGAATCCCGCATCCACGCCCACAAATCTCTTGTGTGCCTCTTTCACAAGGTTAACCCGGGTTAACAGTACTGTTGTGTCGCCTGTGATGTAACGGCCGGGTTCGAGTATCATGCGTGGGTGAACACCGATCGCATCCGAGCGCTCACTCCAGACTGGTAGTATCGCATCTGCAAGATCCTCTGGTGTTGGTACATGCTCGTCCTTTTTATAGGGTATGCCGAGACCTGAACCGAGGTCGAGAAACTCAAGTTTTACTCCAAGCCGATCGATCTGCTCCACCAGATCCATCATCCTGTTCACAGTCTCAACAAAGGGCGTGAGCTCGATTATCTGGCTCCCAATGTGGCAGTGTATCCCAACAGGCTTGACACCTTCAATCCGTTTTGCTGTATCGTACGCCTCGATCACCTGAGTGTAGGGTATGCCGAATTTGCTGGTTGAAAGACCCGTTGCAATCTTTGGATGTGTCTTTGGTGATATGTCCGGGTTCACACGAAAAGCGATCTCAGCAACCTTACCAGTTTCACGAGCAAAGGATGCAAGCGTCTTCAGTTCATCCAAGGAATCTACGGATACACGCACACCTGTTTGCAGCGCATATCTCAGTTCTTGGTCTGTTTTAGAGTTGCCATTGAAGAGTATTCGATCACTCGATATCCCGGCAAGCAATGCCATGTACAACTCACCCCCGCTGAACACATCAGCACCAGCACCCTCTTCTGCAAGTATTCGAAGTATCGTGAGATTACCATTTGCCTTTGCCGCATAGTAAACATCTGTATCTGGGAATGCACGCTGGTAACGTCTATAATTCTCGCGGAGTCGTTCTTCATTTGTCACAAAGAGCGGTGAACCATACTCGCCAACCAGATCGACCGCATCCACCCCTCCTATAAAGAGGTGATTATCCCTAACCCCCAGGTGTCCCTCGATCTCAAACATAACAACATCACCAGAAAAATTGAATTGAACCACCCCCAAAGAAGGACTAATATTACTTTAATCTGTTGTCTACGTCCAATTATTATTAATATCTTTTATATATTATATAATGTATTTTTTGCTATCATCGAGGACATCGAATCCCCTATCACGTGTTGTAAAAATAATTGTGGTGGCACACCTCTCTACTGCGTGGAGAGTGTACCTTTATAGGTAATATAAAGGCACACCCATTTGCTTGCAGCGGGCATGTTTTCGTGCCACGTTTCTCGTTCTAACGATTTAACTTAGAGCTTGAGAAGCAGTGTTCACTCCACTACAATGGCATCACTCGCGCAGACATCCACACAATCGCCACAGTCATTACACTTGTCCACGTCCACAACAGCGATCTCATCGACCATCGTGATTGCTTCTTCAGGGCACTCATCGACACAAAGTTCACAACCTGTACAATCTTCTGCTATCACTTTTGCTGGCATCTTATAATCACCGAATCCTAATCCAGAATCAGATAATAAATAGATTTCGCTTCGACCGCGCCAGCACGTTGAAACTCACACCATTTTTATCGAAATATTTTTAACCAGATGTTGTAACTATGATTAAACATGTCATGCACTTAAACAGTACTTTCAGTGGTGCTTCACAACTGGCCCCATTGGAAAGAGTTAAATTAAATATAGTTATTGTGTTCGTTGATGAGTGAAGAGCTTGGGATTGTAATCGGCAGGGGTTTTGATACGTGGAAGAGGAATATTGGAATTGCATTTCCCTTTGTTCTGGATATGCTCTTTTCAGGTATTTTTTTCTTACTGGTTGCTGGCGTGGTTGCTCTTGTGATCGGGATTGATGTTTTTCTTAGCTTTACCGAGGGGGCAGGGGCAGTCTTTGGATCGATGGAAGCAGGAGAAAATCCGCAGATCGTGGAGATTTTTGGTTTAGTGGAACTCATCAGACCGTATATCGGATTGCTGCTTGTGGCGTTTTTTATTGTTGTGGTTGGCTGGATTATTATCAGAACTTTTTTCAGGGCTGGTGCTATCGGGATGGCAAAGATTGCTGTTGAGCGTGGAAGCGCGGGGTTTGGGGAGATGATTCTGTATGCGAAGAGGTGTTTTGTGAATCTTCTGCTTCTGGATGTGTTGATCGGTCTCTTAATACTTGCAGGAATCGTTTTTATGCTACCAGCTATTCTTGTTTCACAATCGTCGCCGGGTGGATCTGGTGGGTTTGCTGGCAATTCTGTGTTGCTCATTCTTGGAACACTGGTGTGGTTTGCCTATATGGTCGTGGTGAGTATTGTTCTCATGGTTGCACCCTATGCATTGGTGGTCGATTCACTCCACCCGCTTGACGCTGTGAGAGCTGGGTTTGGGTTTTTCACTTCGCACAAGCTTGATGTGGTGATGCTCTTGATTCTGACAATTGCAATCTCCATTCTACCAGGGATCATACTTGGGAATATACCGTTTGTTGGGGGTGTTCTCAACATGCTCGTTGCAGTGATTGTTATTCAGCCTTTAACACTTGTGTGGTGGGTGCGGCTGTACATGGCAAAGACTGGAAGAACGATGTATGTGAACGAGCTCTTGCTGCACCCTGACGACTTGAGAGAAGTCTAAGGGGAGTTAGGTTTTGGGGCTTTTGGCCTCTCGGGTTTTGCGTGCTCTTGCGATCTTGTTTGCTATCTGTGCGGCGAAGGCTCCTGCTGTGAAGCCAGCATCGATGTTGACCACGCTCAGAACAGAGCATGATTGTAGCATGGACAGGAGTGCTGCCCTCCCGCGCCCCCCCTCCCCGTACCCTGTTGATACTGGTACGCCTATAACAGGTGGCTCCACAAGTCCTGCGATTATGGCGGGGAGTGTCCCCTCTCTCCCTGCTGCAACCACGATGGCATCAACCCCTTCTTCGATCATTTGCTGGAGGTCGGGAAAGAGTCTGTGGATTCCTGCAACGCCTGCGTCGTAGAGAGTGTACGCCTCGCATCCCATCTCTTCAGCTATAACACGCGCCTCTTCTGCAACCGGGATGTCTGATGTTCCTGCTGTGATTATGCCCAGCTTTCCCCCTGTCTTCGTGGTTTCTCTGTAGTGGAGTTGCATTGTTCTGGCTTCTTCGCTCCACGTGTGCGGTATCTCTTCTTCTTCGATCAGTTCTCCGAGTGCTTTTCTTTGGGCGGGTGTTACACGGGTTATTAGGCATCTGCCAGTTCTCTGTAGCTGGTGGTATGCGATCTTCTTCAAGTCTTCCATCGTCTTTCCCTCTGCGAGGATGGCTTCTGGTATGCCTGTTCTCTTTGCCCGGTGTATGTCAAGCCTTGCAGTGCTGTCCACTGATAGATATGTGAGCCGAAGTTCTTTTTCCAACTCAACAATGTCAATTTCACTATTTTTAAATTTTTTAAGTAATGTGAATATTTCCATGTCAATACCCCACCCCAAAACAAGAAAAAACTGACGCCAGAGACCACACAAAACCCCTCCCTCCAAACTCAACCAAAACCCAACTTCGCACAAGCAGTAAACTTATGAACAATCAAAATCCTATTAACACACGATAGACATGAAACATGACCTGATAGAGATCCTCTGCTGCCCCGCATGCAAAGGCGACCTCGAACTGAATATCGTAGAAGAAGATGAAACAGAGATCATAAGAGGTACATTGAAATGCAAAAAATGCGATGAAATCTACCCAATCGAAGACGGCATACCTAACATGCTGCCACCAGACATCCGCGAGTAACAACCCTCACTCAGCGTACCCCTAAAACCCTCTTCGATAGATATAGCTAACCAAATGAGAGAACAACTGGAAAAACATTTTGTAGATGGTTTTTTCGTAAGATCGTATGGTAAATTAATTGATAAAGGCATCGACGCGTCTATGCTTGGCATTGTTTATCCCTTTGAGATTTATGAGACAAATGATCCAAGAGTTATTTCGACTGTAAACGAAATTGAGAAAAGACTTGTCATCAATGGCGGTGTGCATAGGTATGGTTTCAATGAATTGAGAATGAAATACAAGTCTCCGTTCGCCCATTGGTGTGACCCCATAAAATGCTTATTGTATCTTCAAAGTTTTTAGGATATCTTCAATCGGCCTGTAATGATTGTAAGCTCATTTGTACATCAAATGGATACGTCATGTTTTATATTCGGCGTCTGATTTAAGCATCTTCACGTTATATTATAGACCCGTGATCGATCTCTTTCCAGCAACCCGCGATCGGAGAGCACTGCTTGATGTGCAGCGCGTCGTTACAGCGCACGCACGTGTAGAGGATCGGTTCGATGAAATAAAGACGATAGAGGTGCTGATCAGGCATTTTTTGACAATAAGGTGGTATCAGGAATCGTAACACTTGATTACACGACAATGAAAGAGAAAGATTGCGTTTATTCTATTCAAGCCGTGGATTTTCCATACATCCCAACATTTCTCTCGTTTCGTGAGGGAAGAGCGATCGTCTCAGCTTATGCAGAGCTTCCTGAAAAGCCAGAACTGTTGATGGGCGATGGCTGCGGCATCAATCATCC
>NJEL02000023.1 GCA_002254825.2 Methanosarcinales archaeon ex4572_44
GATACTTCGTTTGTGTCGTTGATCTGTGTTTCGAGTTTTTTGTTGTATCGGATGTCTTCGCCGTCGATGTAGATGTTGATGAAGCGTTTGAGTTCTCCTTCTTCGAGCAGGCGTCTTTCCAGTTCTTTTCCGTATTTTTCTGTCAGTTTGTTGATCAGTTCTCTGACTGTTATTTCGTCTGTCAGGTTTATGGTTGTTTCGCGTTCTTTTGTTGTGCGGTTCAGTGCCTGTGAGAATCGTATTCGTACCATCTCTATTGCCTCATGCTATGATTATTTCCTTCTTTTTTGTGCTTGTTTCACTGATCAGTTCTTCGAAGTTTGTCAGTGTTGGTTTTATTGTTTCTGGTTGTTTGAGTGTTTTTATGATTGTGTCTTGTGCTTTTAATCCGTTTCCTGTGATGTATATTACTGTTTTTTCGTCTTTTTCGATGTAGCCTTCGCAAACGAGTTTTTTCAGTCCTGCAACCGTTGTTCCGCCTGCTGGTTCTGTGAATATGCCTTCTGTCTTTGCGAGTAGGTGTATTGCTTCGAGTACTTCTTCGTCGGTTGGTGTTGCTGCGTATCCGTGTGAGGATTGGATTGCTTCCTTTGCATTTTCTCCTTCTGAGGGGTTTCCGATCGCGAGGCTGTGGACGATGGTTTTGTAGTCTCGTACTGGGATGATCTCGCTTTCTTGCTGGACTGCTGTTGAGATTGGTGAGCAGTTGAGTGGTTGTGAGCCTGATGCGCGCACTTCTTTTTCAGGGATGAGTCCTATTTTCATCAGTTCTTTGTATCCGCGGTGTATGGCAGAGAGTAGTGATCCGCTTGCCATGGGTGCTACGAAGTGGTCTGGTGCGCTCCAGTTGAATTGTTCTGCTGTCTCGTATGCAAGTGTTTTTGAGCCTTCGGTGTAGTATGGGCGTACGTTCAGGTTGACGAATGCCCAGTTTGGGTGTAGGTCTACTATTTCGTTTGCGAGGCGGTTTGCGTCGTCGTAGTTTCCATCGACGGCTATCACTCGCGGTCCGTAGATCATGATCTGGGTGATCTTTCCAAGCTCGATTGTTGAGGGGATCAGGATGTATGCTGGGATGCCTGCTCTTGCTGCGTGTGCACCGACCGAGGCTGCGAGGTTTCCTGTGCTGGCACACCCGATTGCTGTTGCACCGAATTCGAGTGCCTTTGTAACTGCGACCGAGGTTACGCGGTCTTTGAATGAGTACGTGGGGTTGACTGAGTCGTCTATGAGGTATAGTTCGTCCAGACCGACCGCTTCTTCGAGGTGTTTTGCTCTCTGCAGTCTGTTGTAACCAGTGCCGAGATCTACATAGTTGGTGGTTTCGACTGGCAAGAGGTCGGCGTATCGCCATATGGAATTTGGGCCTGATTTGATCTTTTTTTTGCTGATGTGATCTTGGATGTAGTCCCAATCATAGTTTACTGCGAGCAGTCCGAAGCATTCATCGCATGTGTTCTGGATGGTTGCAGGATATTCTGCACCGCAGTACGCACATTTCAAACTGATGATATGACTCATAAGTGATCTCAACCTTGAACGCAATTACTATATTTAATATTTACTGTCAACTGTAATAACTGTGAGTAATATAATTTTGTTTGGAGCAAGTGAAGGAATGTACCGCGAATAAAGATAATTGGTCCACTGGCATTTAAGACTAAAAATAAAAGACAACCTCAGATATGAGACACAAAACAATATAGCCATGCAGAATGGTGCGCCGGTCGGGAATCGAACCCGAGTTCATGGCTTGGCAAGCCACAGTGATAACCGCTACACTACCGGCGCAGAATAAGCACACTCTTCCTTGTTTTACTGATATTTAACGATTGTGTAAACGAATTGCACTCGTGGTTGGTTAAGCTTTTCATTTATGGTGAATTGCTTAAAACGCTTCCTGATATTAGCCTTCACTGGATTTTTTATTTTACTATTGGTGAGGCTTCCTGGTCAAAAGGATTCGTCCTCATGGCAAGTGAGAAGAGATACGGGTAATTGTTCTTCAAGTGCTTCATGTAATCTAACCATTCGCTGACGCAAGTGAGAAGAGATACGGGTAATTGTTCTTCAAGTGCTTCATGTAATCTAACCATTCGCTGACTAGTAAGACGTACGCTCGTTTTATGTCGCCAGCAAGATGAGCATAATCGCTATCGGGCAACCAACTCAGATCTTCTCTGCTGGACAACTCTTCTGTTAGATGAAAAACTGCACGGAGAAGATCTGTGAAAGATTCATGTTCCAAATTTTCCAGTAAACGGACTAAAAAATCCATCCTACTCAGAAGAAAACTGCGTAAATCCTCTAAATCAACTTTTCCAATAGTAACTTCATAGTCATGATTTCTGAGCCGCCCACTGACAGCAGCAAATTCACTATCAGACCACTCACTTCTCATAATAAGATCTTCTCGAATTTTATCAATTTTGGGGTCAAAATCAGAGAAATAAACCAGAATTTTCGTTCCAACCTCACTAAAAAAAGCACCTATAACCATATTCAACTTTTCCAACTTGGCAGCCTTTTCCCGTGAATTCAACAACCGATGTATCACCAAAGTAACAAACAGCACTTCAATAGGAACGAAAGCAAGCTTCCCAAGCATATGACTGAAAATATAGTGTGCATCTCTAAAAATAAAATAATGGATAAAATTAAAAAGTACGGACAACAAAACCAACAACAAACCAAGATAAAACTGCCAGCTAAGATACTTCAATAAAAGTCACACCCACTCTCAGTGACAGCACTATTATTATTTATGTCTAACTACGATCTTGCAAATAGTCACAGTAATAAAACCACGGTTATATCCTGTAAACAAGATTAATGGCAGCGACAAAGTATAGGGAGGTTGTTTCAACCCATTTCGTGCTTCAATATGTATATTACAAGATCCTTGCTGATCCTGAACTCCCTGTTCACCCGCTCCGCTATCAAATCATCAGAGAGGCCCTCATCCCGTAGCATACTTATCCGCTCGTATATTCTTGGGCCAATCTCAGAGTACTCATTTATGTCTTTACGATGCCCCCAAACATCACCCTCGAGCAATTCAATTCCCTGCATCGAGAGAAACATCACAGTAGCCTCCGAGATCGTCTTCTTATAAGAAGTTGGTATGTGGATCGCTTTGAGATTAGGGCATGACTTAACAAGGTTGAAGATATCCTTGTTCGATGGTCTGAACGTCAGGTGTATTATCGTCTCACCAACATCTAGAGAACTAACTTCATCCTTTGAACTCACAACTCGAATCTTCATAACTCATCACACTCTATCATTTTCTTTCTGTAATAACTTATTTATGCTTATCATATAAAACTTTTGCCACTCTCCTGCACCATCAACTTACGTGGTACTGGTATCGTATTCAAAACTGTTGCTTTAAGTCATATTCATAGTGATGTACGAGTCTTGATCATCTGCACTTTGCTAATTCAAATGTTTCTTTTTGTTAACACCCAAGCTCGTACCAAATGGCTACTCAGTATAACTATGGTTGTGTAAAATACGACAACACTCCTATTTTTAGCAGCACGGGTAGGATTTTCAGGTAATCTGTTTTGCACAGGTCTTTCTTGGTTAAGAGCGCTTCGATGAAGGTTTTTAGGCGATCGTTTCTCTGGAGTTCTGTGATGAGTGCTTTTGTAGCAGATTCTGATGCAATCTTTTTGTAAATTTGGTATGGTGTAAAGTTGAACTCTGACGATTCTGATGCAATCTTTTTGTAAATTTGGTATGGTGTAAAGTTGAACTCTGACCTCCATTTTTTTTCAAAGCCTTTCACCGAATGTGAGCAATTGTCAAGTATGGTTTCTGCGGCGAGTTCTGCCGATCTACGAGCATAATAGATTCCCTCTCCTTCAAGTGGTGTGACAAAACCCGCTGCGTAAAGTGGTATGTCTGGATAGCCATCAGGCGAACCTGAACCTACTAAGCTGTAGGTTGATTTGGGCGAGAGCCATGTGTAGCCTTTATGGTAGCCGAAGTGGATCTGAAAGTAGTCGTCAATCACGCCATCGACCCTTTTCTGGGCACAGTATCCGATCGTCTTCACAGGCGCGATACGCTGTGAAAACTCTGATAAACCAGAGGCTACGATCACGTAATCAGCATATATCGTATGTTCGCTGGTCTTTACTTTTACACAGTCCCCAGTTTCAACCAGATCCTCTGCACTCCACGCTCTGTACTCTGCGCCAGAATCGAGCGCCTGATTTAGGTTGTAAGTATCAAAGAGTTTCCTGTTGATAGAGTATTCGATCGTGTTTTTTGTGTAAGGTATAATTACTTCATTTTCCCTATAATATATTTTCACTCCTTTGAGAGTTCTCTCAATATAGGATTTGTCCACCCCATACTTCCTGGTGTAATCAGCGGTCAGGATACCTGCACATGTCTTGTTGGAGGGATCTGGATCAAGCAAGAGCACGCTACACTCGTCTGATAACAAGTCGGCTGCAGTGCTCCCAGCCACTCCCCCGCCGATCACCACCACATCCCACCGCTTCACTACACTCTCACCTCAAATTTATTTGCTATCCTGTCCGTGGTAACGTACGCTGCATCGAAAGAGAGGATGTAGACTGCCGCATACCAATGAACTATTTCGAATATTGCCAGTAGTATGATTCCGATTTTGAGCACGACCCGATAGTCCAGTATTTTATTTAAAGACGTGCGAGTGTTTCTTGAATTGCTGGTTAACTCGTCAATTGCTGCTAAGACCATGATTATCAAAACAAGTGGCATGAATAAAACAAGTCCTTTCGAAAAAACAATAAGCAGTATTGTGCCAAGTGCAAGATAATGGCTTTCAGCGTTGATTTTATTCGTGACCAGACACCCGATAATAATCCCACTGAATAGATACGCTGCATTTTCATCGAATACCATAAGTAAACCGATGGTTGCACCGTAAGCGATACCTGTTAAGTAAGCTATTTTTTTGGGCAGTAGAAGCTCTCTGTCTTCTATGTCATCGGTCAGCTTCATAAGTGCACCAGAGAGTGCGAATCCAAACAGTACCACGTAAAACATGAGATTACGCTCTACTTTATTGCTTATTTTATTGTTTTATTTGTTTATAATTATCTGCACGAGTTTTCATGAGTTCCATGATATGTCTTGTTTTTAAGAATTTATTATAGAATAATTATAGAATTGTCGAGAGTTGCAACTGAGTTGCAACTGCTTCTCTGACTGTGGGTATCTTACACAAATCAGACCATCCTCTCATAACTCTCTGTTCGTGCGGCGAGTATAGAAAGACTGATATTGGATGTGATGTATAAGTGTTATGATTTATATTGTGAAGATAGAGAGACGGTTTGTATTTTTGTAAGTGTGCGCGTCTTAAAGGTCTTTTGAGTTTTGGATTCTGTGTTGTATCATTTGGATTTGGATGAGGTGTATTGGATATGGACGTGGTCGATAGAGGTACGGATTTGAGCGCATTGATCGCTTCTGGCGTTGGAGAGCTAATTGAAGTTTTGTGGGGGTGCGATCCTATTATCTACGAAATTTTAAGGTCGTCTTCGGATATTGAGGAAACGCGCAAGGATCTCTTCATCTATCTCAGCAGCATTGAAGAGCACCTCTTCAACACGCATGCAGATGAAAGATTTAAAGAGATGGATATTCTGGAACGAACTAATGTCAGGGATTGTATCAGAGTCTTTAAGAATATAATACAGGTAGAGAATGAGTATTTAACGGGTTTTTCAGCACTGGACTTACTCGTCATGGTTGCAAAGAATAAAATAGATCTTGAACAAGTGAATAAAGGAGTTATATCTGAGTTCATATATCTGTTTAAAGGTATCAATGGCGATTCAGGGTTGTATTCCGAGAAGGGCTCTCTCAAGTTTTTCAAGCTCAGTGGCAGGGAGGCGGCAGAGGAGCGCACAAAATTACTTGATGGCTATTCAGGCAAGATGGAGTTGTTTCTTTCGAGATACAGAACAGGTCTGGAACCAGAGTTGATTGCAAAGCGGGAAGAACTGAAGAGGGATATACTGGATCACTTCGGTGCGTCGGGCGATGACTGGGAGGATTACAAGTGGCATATCAAGCATATAATCTATGATAAAGAGACCTTAGGAGAGATCGTGCAGCTTGAGAGTTACGAGCTTGAGGGACTGAATCTTGCAGAGGAGCATAGCATACCTGTCCAGATCACACCATATTATCTTTCACTCTTTGATAAAGAGAATACAGGGACGTTTGATGTTGCGCTACGGGCACAGGTGCTGCCGAGTGCAAGATACTGCAAGAATCTTGTTGAGACCCGAAAATCAGACACAAGCCTTGATTTTATGGATGAAGAGTCAACAAGCCCAATCGAAGGGATTACACGACGCTATCCGAAGATATTGATCTTGAAGCCTTATGATTCCTGTCCTCAGATATGTGTCTACTGCCAGAGGAATTGGGAACTAAAGGACATACGCGATGCCGATATGACAAAAAACAAGATGAGAAATGCTATAAATCTGATAAGAGATAATCCGCATATAACAGAGGTGCTCGTTACAGGCGGGGATCCTTTGACGCTCGATGATAAGTATATTGACGGGCTTTTGGGCGAGCTCGCAGGGATAGATCATATCGAGCGTATCAGGATTGGAACTCGAACTTTTGTGACTCTTCCGTTTAGATTCACATCGGATTTGATCGAGGTGCTCGGAAGGTATCATCGATGGGGTGAGCGGGAGGTGTGCATGGTCACCCATTTCGAGCACCCGGCCGAGGTCACACCAGAGAGCTTGAGATCGATACGGGATATAAAGGGTGCTGGGTTTAATATATACAACCAGCAGGTTTTCACGTATTATACTAGTAGGAGGTTTGAAACTTGCAAGCTTCGAACTGTTTTGAAGAGGGCGGGCATCGATCCATATTATACTTTTAATACCAAGGGAAAGGATGAGACTGTTGATTTTCGTGTGCCGATTGCCAGGATGGAGCAGGAGCGAAAGGAGGAGGCTCGATTGCTACCTGGTGTTGTGCGGACCGATAAGCCTGTCTTCAATGTGCCGAGGCTTGGCAAGTCGCATCTGCGTGCAGGACCAGACCATGAGATTATAATGATACTTGGCGATGGAAGGCGAGTGTATCGGTTTTATCCATGGGAGTCAAAATTCGAGCTTGTTGAGCCTTACAATTATACAGACGTATCTATTTACGATTATCTTGAGCGACTCAGTAATGATAGGGAAGATGTGGACGAATATCGCTCAATTTGGTATTATTTCTAATAAAACCATCAAACAAATAATTTCATAATAATAATCATATTATGTATCTACACATTATGTTTTATTTTCAATTTGGCAATTACTATTTTTCGAAAAATTTATATTGCATAAATACATAGTATTGATTTAGAGGTATACAGCATGAAAACTCAACCAGTGAATGTACTTGACCAAATAGACGAAGAATTTGCAGAAACGCTCATAAACCTGGGTCTCAAGAGAAACGTCGCTAAAGTCCTTACATATCTGAAAAACATTGGCGAAGTAACCTCCAGGGATCTTGAGATGGGATCTGACCTGAGACAGCCCGAGGTCAGTATAGCAATGAGAGAACTTAAAGGACTTAAATGGGTCACAGAACGTGAAGAGAAAAAACCAGGCAAAGGAAGGCCGTTTAAGATCTACAAGCTCAGGACAAACGTGAGCACCATCATCAGACACTTAGAGGATGAAAAGACCAAAGAGACCCATGAAACATTGAAGAACATCGAACGTCTAAAAGAACTGACATCAGAATAAAAAGGAAAAACCAAACACGTTAATATTTATTTTATAAAAATAGTTTAACTGTCACACCTTAAAATATATGATATAGAAAAAGAGATATAGGTGACGGAAGTAGTAGAACCATCATATCATTACACTAAAAAAAATATTGATACTCGATTTTGAGGTGATATTAAATGGAACAAGAAGTTGTACCAGTACCTGATGCAGAATACGAATCACTGATCTCTATCGATGAATACCTCTCAGCAGGAATCCACATAGGCACTCAACAGAAGAGCCGTGAAATGCTGAAATTCGTCTACAGAGTTCGAACAGATGGACTCTACGTCCTCGACATCCAGAAGACCGATGAACGGATACGAGCGGCGGCAAAGCTGCTCTCAAAATACAACCCCTCACGGATACTCATAGTCTCGGCACGCCAGTATGGATACCACCCAACAACCAAATTTGCCCAGGTCATCGGAGCAAAGGCAATAACCAGCAGATTCATACCAGGCACCCTGACAAACCCAAAACTGGACGTGTACACCGAACCCGACATCCTCGTGGTAACAGACCCACGCGGCGATTCTCAGGCTGTGAATGAAGCGATCAAGATCGGAATACCTGTTATAGCACTCTGCGATACCAACAACTCCACAACGAACATTGACCTGATCATACCAACGAACAACAAAGGTCGAAAAGCCCTCGCATTGATCTACTGGCTCTTGGCAAAGACAATAAAAGCAGAGAGGGGCGACACCACTTTCAACTATGAGCCTTCAGACTTTGAAGCTGAACTGTGAACATGGAAAAAATACGCCACCCAACAGCAATTGGATTCTACCCAGCAGATCCAGTTAAGCTTAAAAGATCAATAATAGGCTGCATACCACCAGACACCAGAAAAAGAGAGAACGCTCTCGGTGCAGTGGTCCCACACGCAGGGTACATGTACTCAGGAAAAACTGCCGGCCATGTATACGCTGCACTCCCAACCGCCGAAACATACGTGATACTTGGCCCAAACCACAGAGGCATGGGCTCGCCTATAGCAGTATCTACGGAGACATGGCAGACACCTCTCGGCAGAGTGGAAGTGGACCACGAATTCGTAGACATACTACCAGGCAACATCATCGACCGCGACGAGATCGCACACAAGAGAGAACACTCAATCGAGGTCCAACTACCATTTATCCAACATACCCAGAAAGATTTCAAGATCGTGCCCGTGTGCATCGGCCTTCAGGACGAGGAATCCGCACTTGAGATCGGTAGCGAGATCAGAGAAGCTGTGAAGAAAAGTCGTAAGCGAGTGGTGGTAATAGCCTCGAGCGACCTCACACACTCCCAACCTGCAACAACCGCCCGCAAGAAAGACGCCCAAGTGATAGACGCCATCCTCAACCTGAATATAGACGAGATCTACACAAGGATCTACGAGCTCGATGCAACGGTCTGCGGATACGGCGCAATCGCTGCCATGCTCTATGCCGTAAAGAGCCTTGGTGCATCACGGGCAGAACTACTCCACTACTCCACGAGCGGAGATGTTACAGGAGATAACAGTAGCGTGGTGGGATACGCCGGAATCATCGTAGAATGAAACTCGTGACACTCATAATGGAATGGTGGAAATGACAGGTTTTTTCAAGAGAAAAAAAGAAAATATTACCGATGAAAGGATTATAAGATCAAAGTACAGCTGCAAATACGTGAAACGCGACGGAAAGAATATCGGCGAGAGCATAATAGTCAAGAATAAGAGGCTCATCGTGAAATCAGAACAACGGACACTCGCCATACCACTTGAAGCAGTCGAGAACACGAAAGAAGACGATGTGATTGTCAAAGACTTCGATGAAGCTGAAGCAGAAAAATTTGGAGAAGAATGGCTGAACCATCAAAGAGACAAACTCGAATTTGACGAAAACGGCATGCTGATAACTGAAAACCAGTAACGTTCCCCTTGATAAATCACGGGACATCCGAAGTTGATGAGATAGAATTAAAAACGAAAGGAGATAAAGGAGTTTAAATGTGAGGGTAGAAACGAATCCTATAAAACTATGGCATACCAAAGAATGGAAAGAGCAGCGCGACAAGATAATTAACGATTGTAGCGTTTGCGAATTATGCGGTTCAAAAGAGAACCTAGTCATTCATCACCCGAATTCAAAAAACAGAGAAACAACTAAAAAAGAGGTTTGGCAAGATTTCTATGGATGGTTCTGCGATAATTATTCGAAAATGTATCCAACTAAAGAGGAAATTAAGACACACTCAACCCGTAGACAACATAAGCATCGAAGCCATGATTATTGGCACGACCCGAAAGTGAAGCATAAACTAAATACCGACAATTCAGATTTGTCGGAGAGGAATAAGCTATCAGATGAATTCATAGACTATGATAAGAAACGATGGCAAAAAATGTGGGATAAAGCTAAACAACAAAATAAAGATATTATTAAATCTGCAATTGGTGAAATAACTGCCATTGAAAACAAGAAATACATGGATTTTGAAGATATCCAAATTTTATGTAAAAGATGCCACTGGGCAACTCATAACGGGATGGATTTATGTCCAGTGTGCAAGCAGAAATATAAAAAGAAACAGTACAAGACGTGTTTCGATTGCTTGCCCGGTGATGCAAAGAAACAGATATCAGATGATATCGAAGACACTATCGAATTAGAAAAACATGACTTTGCAATTAAAGTACTGTGCGATATCCCTGAATTTTGTGAGGATTCTAAGGATGATTCAAATTTCGTTGAGAAGGAATATGGTGGATCTCCCGTAAAAGCATTGAGTAGATATGGCTTAGAAATAGGTGAACGTATCGAATTTGGTCGTTTTCAAATAAAGAAGATAAATAAATAAGTCTGTAAATCAATCAGTCTATCAATACAGCATTCACGATCCCACTCTGACCGGGTTTACTTGTGACACGAGCGATCCCTGCGCTGGTCTTGATCACAGCACCCTTTGTCACGATATCACGCCGCACATAGTGCTGGTTTGCCGGGTTTTCCATAACAGTCTCGATGCTTGCCCTCGTGACAGTCCTTGCATTTGGATCTACCACGTTCACCATATTTGCCCGGAGGAGCCTGTATTTCCTGTTACCACCACGAGAACTGATGATCTTCTTCACATCTTCTCCTACGTGCGTATCTGCTGCTTCACGCCCAGCTTCAAACTTCTTCTTGCCACGTGCTCTGACCAATCGGCCGCTAGTAAATTTACGTCTGGAATTTCCCTGCCATTTCATCCTCAGTATCCTCCGCGGGTAGTTGGTTGTGATCCTACTTCAATATTTCGAAATAATTTATTCATCGTTTTATTCTGTCAGTATTATTTCCACTGCTTCGCCTTTTTCGTATCCTTCGGTGTTTTCTGGTATTGTGGTATATCCGTCTCACCACTGGTCATAACTGGTTTTGCGGTGTTGTTCTCAATTTTTATACGTGCGAATGTTAAGTATCCGATTCTGGAGGATATTTTCTCTGTTAGTGGTAGTTTTGTTCTGTTTTCTGGTATTTGTGGCAGGTGTGCGAGTTTTTTGATCGCTGGTTTCGCGAATAGCTGGAGTGCAACGTATCCTGCAACTGGGTATCCTGGCATGCAGAGCACTGGTCGCTCTTTTATCTCTGCGAGGGTGGTTGGTTTTCCAGGGCTTGCCTTGATTCCGCGGGTGAGGATTCTTCCCATCTCCTCGATTACTGTCGGGGTGTGGTCTCTCTCGCCAACAGATGTTCCGCCGCAGAGTATTATCATGTCTGATCCAAGGTTTTCTTTAATGGCATTTCGTATCAGTTCAGGGTCATCTAGTATAATTCCTGATACGTGTGTGGTTGCGCCCCATTTCTTGGCGTAGAGTTCTGTCATCAGGGTGTTGGTCTCGATGATCTCGCCTGGTTCTGGCAGTTCTCTTCTGTTTCGTGGTATGAGTTCATCACCCGTTGGTATGATCGAGACGATGGGCTTCTGGTGAACAGTTACGTGTTTTAGCCTGAGGCTTGCCAATACAGATATGTCCACCGGGCGTAGGAGGTGTCCTTCGCGAAATACGAATTCTCCCTCCTGTATGTCCTCTCCGATCTCGCCCACGTTCTCATACGGGTGTACCTGTGCCCTTATCTCCACGAGGTCGTGATCGACCGCCTCTGTGTCTTCTATCATTATCACCGCGTCTGCACCATCGGGGAGTGGCGATCCTGTGTGCACACGGACGCAAGTCTGGGGTCCTATGGTTTCTGATCGATTCAGGAGTGCTGGTGAAGTTCTGCTTGCTCCAAGTGTCTCTTCTGCCTGCAGCGCGTATCCGTCCATCGCTGCACGCTTGTAGTGTGGAACGTTTGTACGCGCGATTACATCCTCTGCAAGCACGCGCCCGCTACACTCCTCAATCGAGAGTCTCTCACGTCGATTGATGGGTGTTACGATCTTCATGAAAGTTTCCTCTGCCACATGCACTGGTGTCAGCTCTTTGAACAGTTTTAACATATTATTATCATCCTTTGGAGAAGGTATCTTTGTCTGCTTTATGAATCCAGAATTATTTGCATATTTGAAATACCTTTTGAGGCTTTTGCTCGCGTAAGAGTATGCAGCCATCTTTGAACGTGTCTCCCATGTAAGAGACTCAGTGCGAGATGGAACACGCGTATTTGGGGAAATGGACGGAGGACGACTGCGCCCGGAACGATACCAGGAACAGAACGCATTATGCCTAAAAATATGGAGAACGTTAGATGTTTGAATATATCTTTTATTTTTATTTTCACATCCGATCTGCAGACAACAGTGAAACATATTATATAATATCGTGCAGATCAAGTCTGTGTGAGATGACTCAGATTATGGAGATGCGATTTGAACTCACAGGTTGTTTCAAGACGAGTGCTGACGTGGGTCCTGCAGTGGATGATATTACAGGCTTCTTTCGGGACGAGGCTAACAAGCTGCTCTCGAAGGGCGTGCCTTTGGGTCGCGGTGCTGATGTGGAGAAGATCTGGTGCAAGGATCAGAGCATATGTTTCAAAGTCGTCTCTGACAGGCGCCTCCGTGCCCACGATGGCGTGTTACGACTTCGAAAACCACTTGCACGTTTGCTCGGTCAAAAACATCGGATAGGCATTCGCGGAATTGAAATCCATGATTATACTATAACTTTCCCTGCAAAAAAACCATTAAAAAGACTCACCATACCTTACGTTAAAGATATTGAATGCAGGGACGAGCGACTAATCTTATCTCTAAATGTTAGCGAGGCAGAGATCGAAAAACGCGTGCCCGACCGAATCATATCACTAATCGAGGACAAGCTTGCGATGGATGAGTACGGCGGGAAATCTGAACACTGGAAGTTGCTATGGGAAAGCGAAGGGAGAGAACACAAGAACACGCTCGACCCAACCCAGCAACTCGTCGAAGCAAACTGGATAAAACACGGCGCAAGCCGCGGTCAATGGATCTACGGCCCCGAGGTAACAAAACTCTTCAGAGTATTTGAAGAGATCGTGCTCGATGAAATAATAACACCACTCGGCTACAGCGAGATGATATTTCCAAAACTCGTAACATGGGACGTATGGAAACACTCAGGACACGCAAAAGGCGTGTACCCTGAAATCTACTACGTATGCCCCCCCAAAACCAGGGACCCAGAGTTCTGGGAAGAAGTCATAGACCACTACAAAGTAACACTCGAAGTCCCAATCGACCTGATAGCCGAGAAGATCGGAAAACCCATAGGCGGCATGTGCTATGCACAATGCCCACCCTTCTGGATCTTCCTTAAAGGCGAGACAATCGCAAACGAATCACTCCCATTCAAAGTCTTCGACCGATCAGGCACATCACACCGATACGAGAGCGGCGGCATCCACGGAATGGAACGCGTCGACGAGTTCCACAGAATAGAACTTGTCTGGTGCGGGAGCATCGAAGAAGTACTCAAACACTCCGAAAAACTCCAAGAATGCTACAAAAAAATCTTCACCGATCTACTCGAACTCGAATGGCGCATGGCATGGGTAACACCATGGTTCATGGCACAAGAAGGACTAACAGGACTCGCAGAAGAAAAAGAAGTTGGCACAATCGACTACGAAGCAATAATGCCATATCGCAGCGAATGGCTCGAATTTCAGAACCTCAGCGTCAACGGAGACAAATACCCAAAAGGCTTCAACGTCAAATCACAATCAGGAGAAGCACTCTGGAGCGGATGCTCAGGCATCGGACTCGAACGATGGGCAAGCGCCTTCCTCGCACAAAAAGGACTGGAAATAAACGATTGGCCCACTGCCATTCGTGAACGGTACGGAGAACCACCAGAAAAAATCAAATTCTTGTAGCCCCGTCCGTGCTACCTATACACTGAAATCTGAGGCATCCATGGAGCTGTATGGTGGGAAATTTCAGAACAGTCTCGTCACTGTGTGGCGTGACACTTTTATGGATTGAATCTGCACAGCACAGCTTTACAAGCTTGCTTGATCACGACTGGGATCGGTGCGATTCGCCCTCTTGGTAGTGTTCTTCCCTCACGTATTGCGTCAAGGATATTTTCTCCAGACAGGGGTGTAATCTCGGTGTAAGCCATCCCGATCGTTTCAGGTCTGTGTGAATCGCTTCCAGCAACCTGTGGCTTTCCGAGTGCCTCTGCCATCTGCCTGGCTCGCTTGTTGGAACAGGTTAATCTGCACCGCGAGTTCATGGTTTCAATCGCATCAACGTTCTGGCTCCCTGCATGCCCGATGCCTTTCTTTCTGCCGTACTTGAATGGGTGTGGTGCGATAGAGAGCCCATCGAGCTTATCTGCTGCTCTGATCGTCTCTTCGACTCTTTTTCCTGGAGGGAGGGGTTCTGTCACTCCGAGTACGAGGAGGTGGCCCTCGCTGGTTGACACTTCTATCCCTGGAATTATCTGCACGCTCGTACGTAGTTCTTTTGCAAGTTTCATGGCTTTGATAGCTCCCTCGGTGGTGTTATGGTCGCAGATCGCAACACCAGCGAGACCTGTTGCCTCTGCGCTCTTTATGATCTCGGCGATCGTTGTTATGCTGTCTCCTGAGTAGGTGGAGTGGACGTGTAGGTCAAAATGCATATGCCCTCTATCTTCAATTGGCTGGTATAAATAGATCTTGCCAAGGGTGTTTGTGGGTTTGTTATTGGTTGTGTGCAGTGGTTCAGACTATGCGGAGTACTCCGATTGTTGGCTCGTAGCAGCGGCCTTCAGACATGAGCTCTTTTATGGTAGATTCGAGTTTTTCTGGCGTGATCTTTGCTTGTCTCACTGCCTCGATCAGGTCTGAGTACTGTACCCCGTTACCAACGTCAAGCATCTCCATCACGTTTGCAACGTATTCCTTGGGTTCGATCGCTTCTTCTTTCGATTCTTCTCCCAGTGAAGAAGTGTCTTCTGTGATTATGGTTTTCACTGCACGGTACACTTCTTCTTCAAACTTGTTCAGGTATTCTTCGGGTTTACTGTAATGTGCCACTGCGAGGCTTATCCCTTCTGAGAGCTCTCGCGTTATTTTTTGTGACTGGAAATACTCTGCAAGCTTTTCAGGGTCCTTACTGTGATTTATGCCAATTCTCATTGCATCTATTCGCTCAAGAGTTTTTTTTGCCGTGTCAAGTATCCAGAGGTCGCGTGTGTATTCGTCGACCAGGTTGAGATCTTCTGGCCTAATAGATGTCTGGATCTGCCCATCTCCCCTATCGTAGGTTCTGGCTTTCCCAATCACTGCAATAAAAGAGGGTATTTCGGCTTTTGATAGAAATATCCCTGCTTCTGGCTGGTATTGTCCTGCATAGATCGTGAACGCTCCCGTTGGGTCAGAAACACGTGCACGCCACAGATCATTCTCACGCCCAATATTTTCACTCTCAGTTATAACGCCCACTGCGAAGATGCGGTTGCATCGCGCCCCGGTCGGTGTGATGAGATAATGTGGTGCCTGCTCCTCCCCGGTTGTGTGCATGAGATCTGCTCGGTTGAACTCACATGCAAAGATGCGCCATGCCGTTTCACGGTCAAGCATTATCGGTGCACCCCCCGTTCTTCCAGTAATCTGATCGCCTCTCCCCCGACGTCTCTCTCAACAAACCACACCGATTCTGCAACCAACGATGCACCATATTCACCATTGCTCATATTACCACGCACTGCTATCATCCTCCCTGTGAGCCGATCTCGTATATCCTTTTCCACAGAATCAGGCGTTGCCTTCGATGCCATCTCCTCTGCCTCTTTTAGTGTGTGCCCCCACAGCTTCTCTGTGAGTTCAGCGCCCAGAACGAGTGTGATCGGACCTGTTCCGTCATCGATCACCGATTTCACACGCATATCTGTGACTGGCACGACGTCTCCATGAGCTCGGCAGATGTTATTCTGGATGACACGGTTGCAATCTGGACATCGCATCACCAACCCTGAGCCTGGTCGCACTGACAACACGTTCCCCCAGACAGCCACATCAAGTGCGCCATCCCGCCCAAGCAGTTCGCAGATGCTACAATGAACCGCATCCTCAATCGGTGTGATCTCTTTTTCAGATAGTATGACAGCTGCTTGTTCGCTTATATTAATGGTCGGAATCCCGCGAAAAGGCCTGGCATACGCATTCTCGATTCGTAGGCTGCTCCCGGTTTTGATCTTATCATCCAGAACCCATGAAGTGAACTGAAGCTTCCCACTATCATCCACAAGCACGCCGTCAATGATCGTACGCTCACCATCCCTCGTTTTAACAACTTCTTGACGAGCCTCCAGCACAATACCCACAACACAGAGATTGGACATATACGACCGTACATCGGCAAGCCTCGTTGGCATAACCTCAGACTCAACCTCGCCAAGACCTGCCCCAATATCCTTCTTTGTTATCTCACAGCGCTCTCCAAGGTTCACCTGCAACTGTTTCTGCCACAAACGCACGTAAGCCCCCCTGATCCTCACAACATCATCTTTCTCAAGATCAAACTCGTTCCACGCAGTGAAAGGCACCTGCCCAGTCCCATCCCCAAGGATGCCACTGAGTATGGTACGCCTCACACCCCGCACATCAACATCCCGCTTGGAAACGTTCAAGATCTTAACTGTGATCTCAACCATCCGATCTGCAGCGCTCAACTCAGAGAGCGTCTTCCTGACAGAATCAGTCCCACCATGTTTCTTGATGATACTGCGCTTTGCCTCATCCAAAGGCACCCTGTACTTAACAAGCTTCTCAAGATCCTCAAGTATCACATCAACGCCAACCCTATCTCCAAGCGCCATTCGTATCTCAGCAACGTGAGGCGCGTACCGATCGCCCATCCAGAACCTCCAGCATAATCCACAGTATAATATCAGGATATAAAATAAAAAACCATCGGATAGACAGGACTGCCTCTTGGAACATGGAAGATACTTTATACCCCCTGTGATATGACAGATGGCTTGTCAGAGTGTGGTTCGGTCCCGATTGGATTGTGTACTTGGGGTATTTATATGCAGGGTTTTGTCACCTTCTCTCGCAATGTTTTCATACCGTTAACCAGAGTCTGTCGTAATAGTTGCGCCTACTGTGGTTTTAAGTGTGAGGTGCATGAAGAGGGTGCGTTACTCGACGAGCAGTCGGTTGTGAGACTCTTAGAGCGCGGCGCTGTTTCATCTTGCACGGAGGCGCTCTTCACGTTCGGAGAGCAGCCGTGGAAGGTTGAAGGTTTTGAGGATAAGCTTGAAGAGATCGGTTTTGATTCTTTCATCGATTATCTAATGCACTCTTCTCGAAAAGCTATTGAAATAGGGCTGCTTCCGCATACCAATGCGGGAGTTCTGTCTTTCAGTGATTTACAGAGGTTGAAGTCTGTTAGTGCAAGTATGGGTTTGATGCTTGAGACCACTGCCAACCTCAATTCTCACAGTGACTCGCCAGGCAAGGACCCTGTAGAGCGTCTTAGGTTCATCGAGGCCGCAGGACGGCTTAAGATCCCCTTCACCACTGGAATCCTCATAGGGATTGGCGAGAGCATCTCGGATCGGATTGACTCGCTTGAGGCAATTGCACGAATACATCGCAGGTTTGGGCATATCCAAGAAGTCATCATTCAGAACTTCTCGCCAAAACCAGGGACCGGGATGAGTCGCTGCCAGCCCCCTTCAACCAGCACGATGCTGGATGTGGTCTCGCTTGCACGCCGCATCCTGCCAGCAGATGTTGCAGTCCAGGTTGCACCGAATCTGATCGATCCAAAGTTCCTTGTGGGGCATGGTGCCAGTGATCTTGGCGGCATATCAACTGTTACGATAGACCATATCAACCCTGAAGCACCCTGGCCCAAGATCGACGAACTTGCAAGAGCGATTGGCGTGCCACTCCGAGAACGCCTCCCGATCTATCCAAAATATGTTATGGATTCATGGTACAGTGATGAGATAAAACCGCTCATAGAGATGCTTAGCGATCGAGAGGGATTTAGAAAAGTATAAAAGGTGCTGTGTGATTTAGAGGCATTTAATAATGCTCCAATCAACCCAGTTCAAGCACATCCCGCCACGTCTATTCGAACGTGCCACTGCAGGCACCATCACCCATGCGGATGCATTATATCTCTTCAACGAATGTGAGCCACTGGAGCTATTTGCACTTGCAGACAGATTGCGCAGGGTTACCTGTGGAAACAGAGTTACCTATGTCCTCAATCGTAACATCAATTTTACCAATCGTTGCATCGGCTCCTGCAAGTTCTGTGCATTCAGAGAAGATGACGGGTATCTGTTGTCCACAGATGAAATCATGGGAAAGGTGCGAGAAGCGGTCGATATCGGCGTAAGCGAGATATGCATCCAGGGAGGACTCCTCGAAGACGCAGAAACCGAGGACTACTCCACGATCCTTCACAGCATAAAATCAGAATTTCCACATCTCCACCTCCACGCATACTCCCCAATGGAAGTATCACACCTCGCAGCCAACTCCCGAATCACCATCAAAAGAGCACTTTTAAAGCTCAAAGAATGCGGTCTTGGAAGCATGCCAGGAACAGCAGCAGAGATACTCTCAAAACGCGTACGTGAAGAGATATGTCCTGAAAAACTGAGCGCTCGCGAATGGATAGAGGTCGTAGAGACCGCTCACAGGACAGGAATCCCGACCACTGCAACCATGATGTACGGACACATCGAAACAGTCGAAGAACGAATAGAACACCTGATAACAATAAGAGAAATCCAGAAGAGAACGGGCGGATTCACAGAGTTCGTACCACTCCCGTTCCTGCCCGGGGGCAACCAGCTTGGAGAAAGGCTCTGCATGGAGAACGGTTTTGAGTGCATAAACGGAACCAATGACCTGAAGGTCCACGCCATCGCCCGCATAATCCTTCACACCCACATCAACAACATCCAAGTGAGCTGGGTGAAACTCGGAGTGAGACTTGCCCAGATCGCGCTCCACTGTGGCGCCAGCGATCTTGGCGGAACACTGATGGAAGAGAGAATATCCAAGAGTGCGGGAGCGACAAGCGGCGAGTACCTAACCCCATCACAACTGAACAACATAATCAGACACACCGGGAGAAAACCAGCAACAAGAGACACACTCTACAGAACAATCACGCCACAGTTCGAGTGATACAACGTGAACCGAATCGGTGTCGTGCTCGTCGAACCCAAAATCGAGGGTAACATCGGATCGGTCGCACGGGTGATGAAGAACTTCGGCTTCCACGAACTGACACTGGTAAACCCCTGCAAGATAGGTAGTTCTGCACACGCACTCTCGGTTCACGCACAGGACGTCCTGGAAGGCGCACGCACAGTAACAACCCTCAACGAAGCAATCTCCAAGTACGATCTCGCAGTAGGCTGCACAGGTATCACCAGCAGCAAAAGAGGCGAGCACACCAGAACCCCTGCACTCACACCAAAAGAACTGAGAGACACTCTCGCAACCCGCACAGGCAGCACAGCAATCATACTCGGACGCGAAGACCGAGGACTGGAAAA
>NJEL02000024.1 GCA_002254825.2 Methanosarcinales archaeon ex4572_44
TCTGATGGTTCGTAGTACCAGAGCATCGTGCCGTTCTCGTTCAGGCAGTAGAGTCTTCCGTCTGGATTGTTGCTTGTGACGTAGATGTAGAGATTGTTGCCATGGGCAGCGATTGCAGGAGATGATTTTACCCGCAGGCAGTCGACCCGCGGGTCGATCGTGTTGTTCCACTCCCAGATGAACGAACCGTCTGCAGCATCCAGGCAGCAGACCTTACCATCTGGACAGCTCCCAGTGTACATCCTCTGCCCACCACCGACATAGATTCTGCCATCGTGGTACACCGGGGTGGAGACGCTGTGCCAGAGGTCATAGACCCAGCTATTCCCTGTATCGTTGAATGTGCCGTCTGTTTCGTCAAATTCGACTGCGTACAGGTGTCCATCGCCGTATCCAGCGTGGGTGCTTGTGCTCTTCTTGGCTGTGAAGTATATCCGACCTGTGTCATCGTTGTACATGATCGATGACCTGATCTCCTCGGCTGGTGTGATTCCGAACTCCTCTGATACGTTGAAGTAGCTGATGAATGCCCCATCGTCTTTGTTGAGGCATGTTACGTTGGCGTTTTCGTCACCATAGAGGATGTAGTTTCCAGCGATTGCACAACCAGCCCAGTTGTAACCTGTGAGATATGGTGCCGTCCTGCTCCAGATGGTATCACTCACATCGTTTGCATTCAGACAGTAGTAGGTGCCATAACCAGTGGTGGAACTGCTGGTGCCCTTCCAGTCGCCGACATAGACCTTACCATCGGAATACGTAACAGGTGTATTCAGTTGATAACCGCCCGAACCCACCGATGCGTATTCGCGTATCGTTCCATTCCTCGCATAGATTGCTGTGACCCTGCCCTCCCCCACGCTCAGATTTCCTTTGCTCGTTGCAACGTACAGGATTCCGTCGTGGTATGCAGGGGTTGAGAGTTCAAACGAGCCTTCCGCGGCATTGCACATCGTGAACTGTGGATTCCATATTGGATCGCCTGTCGTCACATTGTATCCTGAGACATTCCCTGTATGATCGAGTACAAAAACAACATCTCCACGATCGGGCACATTCTTCGCAACGATCGGAACAACGTTTATCCCGGCAGCCATCCACTGATTCGTGTGCGTCATCACACTCCAGTTAACGCTTCTTCCAATGACCTTCTCACTCAGAACTCCTGTGTTCAGATCGTCCTTCTGGAATTGGGGCCATTCAGATGCACTCACCGATGCAATCGTCACCAACAGCATTACACAGATTGCGATGATCGGTATCTGGAAACTATGAGATTTTCCATTTCCAATTCTCTCTCTGTTCTTTTCCATCTTCTGCTTCCTCTCTGGTATACGTGAAGTACAGCTTTATCTGGGAGCTGCAACCTCTGATTCTGATTGAGATTAACTAAGATATATAACTGTCAATTCAAATAACAATTATTACCCAAATGGGTAGTGATGGTTGGATGGTAAAAAAAATCAGAAGCCAAAAGTACCACACCACAAAAGAGGCTACCTCGGGTTTTGAAGTGGTTGTGGTCTTTTTAGCGGGGTGTGAAGCACAATCTATAATTATAGTATGCTCTGTTTAGAGATGCATCATTTCTATTTTAGGCGCTGGACGATGATTATTTCAAGGCAGAAAGATCTTCAGGTTCTGTTTGAGGGCCTGTCACCCGATGATTCATTTTTTGTGATTGGTTGTGGCAAGTGTGCAAAGAAGCTTCGGGTCGGCGGGCAGAAGGAAGTGGAAGAGGTCTTTTGGCGTCTTGTTGATAGGGGTTTTAGGGCTGTTGGCTGGTATGTGATAAGTACCGCGTGCAGCATCAATTCATGGGAAGAGATCGCTAGCGAAAAACCTGAAATCGATGATGCCACAGCCTTTCTTGTCATGGCATGTGGAAATGGAGTCTCTGTGATCAACAGAGTCTCTGGCATGAAGGCGTATCCTCTTCTGGACACAACTTCCATTGGAGGCGTCTGTGACGACTACATGCTGCATGAGCAGTGCGCAGCGTGCGCCGATTGCAACATCCACCTCTACCATGGGATCTGCCCGTATGCTCAGTGCCCCAAAGGCTTGCAGAATGGCCCCTGCGGAGGCTCAATTGACGGGGTCTGTGAAATCGGGAGTGAACGGAGTTGTGTCTGGGCACAGATATACGAAGAAGCAGAGAAGAGCGAGAATCTTGAAGTCTTCACAGAGTTTCACCCACCAAAGGATCATTCAAAGAAAGTGAGAAGAGAAGGGCTTATAGAAAAAATCTGAATAGAGGTGGCTCGATTGGATTTCAAGAGAAAGATAGAAACCGGGAAGCTTGTCGTAACAACAGAGGTTGCACCGCCCAGAGGCACAGACACCACACTACTCATAGAAGAAGCGGACTTGCTCTCAGGTTGCGTGGATGCACTGAACGTCTCGGACAATCAGCGCTCGATCATGAGAATGTCACCCCTCGGAGTAGCACATGTGCTCCAAGAACAGGGGCACGAGGTCATACTGCACACAACCTGTCGAGATCGTAACAGGCTCGCCCTCCAATCAGACCTGCTCGGAGCATGGAATCTTGGAGTGAGAAATATCCTTGCCATGACAGGAGATCACCCACTGCTCGGAGATACCATGGGCACAAAACCCGTGTACGATCTCGACTCAACACAACTCCTCCAGGCGATCCAGAACTTGAACCGCGGACATGACATAATGAACAGACGACTTGACGGCGGAACAGGTTTCATGGCAGGTGCCGTAGTTCGTCCCGATCCAAACGACAAGATGCAACTACTAAGACTCAAAAGAAAAGTTTCCTGCGGAGCACGATTCATCCAGACACAACCCGTCTACAACACCGAAGAGTTCAAAGAATTCATCGAAAAAGTCTCACACCTCAACACACACATCATCGCAGGCATACTCCCGATATTCTCCTTAAAAACCGTGAAATTCATAAACGATAAACTTCCTGGAATCATAATCCCACAGGAAGTCGTAGAGCGAATAAAAAACTCCACAGACCCCGCCGAAGAGGGAATCGAGCTTGCAGCAGAGACCATAAAAAAACTACAGGACGTTGCAGGTGGCGTGCACATAATGCCGATTATCACACACCAACACACAGAGGCAATACTCAAAAGAGCAGGCATGCTGCATTAGCTTGAAAATAGATTGCCGCGCCATTTATAGTGTTGAAACGACTTTGGGGTAGTTGTTGGTTCGCATATCGCCCCGAAATACAGAAGAATCGAAGTTCGTACTTGTTCCGTAAGAAACTCCACTTCACAGATGATGTGGACTGTGGAGATTACGAAGTTTCAATTTTAGCACAGCGTGAGTTGGCAGCCCTTTTTAAAAGAGTAAATCTAAAGTAGTGCTTGGTGGTCTATGTTGGTTAGGTGAATTGTATGAGTTTTTTGGAAGATGCTAAGAATGGTGTCATCACTGATGAGATGAGATTGGTTGCTGTTGATGAGGGTGTTGATGCTGAGTTTGTTCGTCGTGGTGTTGCGGATGGAAGGATTGTTATTCCTATAAGCCCTTATCGCTCGCTTCGACTTGTTGGGATCGGTAAGGGTTTGCGGACGAAGGTCAATGCATCTGTTGGCACTTCTAGCGATCTTGTGGATGTTGAGATGGAGGTTGAGAAGGCAAGGGTTGCTCAGGAAGCAGGTGCTGATACACTGATGGAGCTTTCGACTGGCGGAGATTTCCACGAGATACGAAAGAGGGTGGTTGAGATCACAGATCTTTCTGTTGGCAGTGTCCCTTTGTACCAAGCGTTCATCGAGGCTATTCGAAGAGATGGTGCTGCCATACACATGAAGGAAGATGATCTCTTCAAGATCACTGCAGAGCAGGCAAAACTCGGCACTAACTTCATGGCTATTCACACAGGTATTAACAGGATCACAGTCGAGCGGTTGATGAAGCAGGGTCGTTTCGGCGGCTTGTGCTCGAGGGGAGGCGCATTCATGACCGCGTGGATGATCCACAATGAGAAGGAGAACCCTCTGTACAGCGAGTTCGATTACCTGCTTGAGATCCTGAAAGAGCACGAGGTCACACTCAGCATGGGCAATGGGATGCGCGCTGGGGCAGTTCACGACGCAACCGATCGTGCCCAGATCCAGGAGTTGATCATCAACTCTGAACTCTCCGATCGTGCCTATGATTATGGGGTGCAGGTGATAGTGGAGGGGCCTGGCCATGTACCACTCGATGAGATCAAGGCAAACGTGATACTGGAAAAACGGTTGAGCGGCGAGAGACCTTTCTACATGCTTGGACCACTTGTAACCGATATCGCGCCTGGGTATGATCATATCGTGGCAGCGATCGGAGCGTCCATATCGAGTGCGTGTGGCGCCGATTTCATATGTTATGTGACGCCAGCAGAACACCTAGCACTCCCAAACCCTGCAGAGGTGCGGGAGGGTGTGATCGCTGCACGTATCGCTGCACACATCGGTGATATGGTTAAGAACGGACGGCGCGAAGAAGATCTTGCAATGGGACGTGCCAGAAGAGATCTTAACTGGGCAAAACAGTACGAATTAGCGATTAATCCCGCGTACGCAGAACAGATCCGCTGTGAACGTACACCAAGCGACTCCAACACCTGCACGATGTGCGGCGATCACTGCTCACTGAAGATCGTGAAACAGTGCTTCAACTTCGACAGATAGCTTCTTTAAGTGCCAATAGGAGATCTTTGAAGAGAAACTTCTCTGGTACTATTATCCCATTCACACCATAGCTCTTAAGGGTCTTTCCGGTCGGGAGACCGATCGCACCAACTGCTATTTCACCCAGTCGATTCACAACTCCCTCAAGGACGCCCAGGTCCTGAGCGGTCTTCATGAAATTGTGGACCATCATGGTGCTGGTGAATGCGAGCCCGTCCACGCCAGAGTCAAGCACCCGCCTGACAAAACTATACTGCTCCTCACCCCTTGGGCGTGCGAGCGTGTAGACACAAGTCTCATGAACCTCTGCACCACGTCCCACAAGTTCATCCACAAGTAGTGGTGCACCATGCGTGCTTCGAACAACTTCCACCACCCTCTCGGAGACGCCGCTCTGGAAGAGATCGAGCAAGCCACTGGAACTGTATGTCTTTGGAATGAGCGTGACGCGAATGCCTGCTTCCTCAAGTGCTCTTGCTGTGCGCGGGCCGATCGCAGCAACCTTGCAGCAATCATTCAAAGCCCTGACGAAACCTTTAGCGTCATCTATTCTCTTCATGGTGAATTCAACACCATTGACACTGGTGAAGGTCACATAATCAGAGTCTCCACCAAGCACCCGACCAACAAAACCCTCAAAACCATCATCCTTGTATTCTCTTACCTCTATCATTGGAACCAAGAGTGCATCAAGCCCGAGGGACTCTGCAAGGAGAAGTGATTCACGAGCATAGCGCGACGGGCGCATAATCCCAACAACACCACACATGAGAGGAAGATAATGAAACGGGACATTGTTAAGCCTTTCCACAGATGATGGGTGGTGCTGTGTAGGTCAACACTCGCGTTTTTGGGCAAAGTATAATTTGTCCCACTGCCATTTCAGTTGGTTGTATGCGTGTTGGTGTTATCGGTCCGCGGGGAACGTTCTCTGAGGTTGCTGCGCGAAAGTGGGATTCTTCCTGTGAGTTGTCTTATTTTGATGAGATCAGTGATGTGGTTGAGGCTGTGCTCGGTTGTGAGGTGGATTTTGGTGTGGTTCCGATTGAGAACTCGATTGAGGGCTCTGTGAACATCACACTGGATCTACTGCTTGAGCATAGCGTCAGGATTGTTTCCGAGGTGGTGGCGCCTGTGGTTCACAACCTGCTTGCACGTAAGGACGCGGGGCGTATTCACACCATCGTGTCCCATCCTCAAGCTCTTGCACAGTGCCGAAGGTTTCTGCGTGCCCATTTCAGGGATGTACGCCTGGAGGGTGTACAATCAACGGCACGCGCTGCAAAGCTTGCCTCTGAGAGTAGAGGTATTGCTGCAATTGCATCCTTGGAGGCTGCCAGTGCCCATGGGCTCAAAGTCATCTTCAGGGGCATTCAGGATGTGCCCTTCTATTCCACAGAAAGCACACTTTCCAATGAGTGGAAAGGTGTGCCTGGCAACTTCACGCGTTTTGTTGTCCTGGGTTGTGGAACCTCCCACACTGATTGTGCGGTCTGCAAGACTTCTTTGATTCTTCATCTGAAAACGAATCGTGCAGGCGCACTCTATGAGCTTCTCGGCGAGTTTGCAACGAGAAGGATCGACCTCACACGGATTGAGTCGAGACCCACAAAAAAGGCACTCGAAGATTATCTCTTCTACATCGATTTCAAAGGCAGCACAGAAGAGGAGGGAGTCAAAAGCCTGCTCGATAGCATCGGGGAGTATGTTGATATGTTGAAGGTGCTTGGCTCATACCCTGCGGCAGAGCGGTGTTGATGAATCTCACGCCAGCCAAGCACTTGAGAAGAATTTATATAGTCAGAATAATATGCTTTAGAGGGGTGTATGCGGAATGAGAGCAGAAGATGGAAAAGATGGGGGAAACCTGACGTCAAATGAGACTGATGGTTTTAAATTTGCAGTAACACTGCTCGCAGCTTTTGGAACTATTTCTTATACAGCATACGATTATCTTCAACACACAGCGGTTGACAATAATTGGTATTCCTTTTTTTGTGGAATAATTCCTGTCGCGCTTATTTTAGTATTTGGTCTGCTCTCATATATTTTGATTAAAGGTATTTCACTGGAGGTGCGAAATCATATTAAAAGCGAGCATCTGAAGAAATGGGCTTCGTATATATATTTGGCAACTTTCTTAATGTGTATAACAGTATTAGTGTTTTTTCTGTGTATTTTTCTTTGGGTGGTAGTTCTAGATCATGAAAATAGCATATCTATTAACTTATTAACTCTGATCGTCAGTATTCTATCTGCTTTTATTCTCTATCGTCCAGAAACCGTCTCACAAATAAAAAAAATCATCCAAACCCGCAAAACATTTAACTATGTAAGAGACTTGCTAAGAGACTTGCAGAACATTCTCACCATACCTTTTGCACTTGCTATTATGATCACTATAAGTCTAATTATATGGTTAATTGTATTTCAACCAGTTTTACATTCCCCGCTGCAAGGTCATGTGACGGTTGATATGGATAGCATCTGTTACAAGGATGGTGCGCCGATTCCTGTCTTAATTCAGGTAACAGGACCTAACAATGGTTTATCCATATACTTATCCAGAGAAGAAGCTGAGAATAACTTAACTCAAATAGACCTGATTAACTATTTAAAGCCAGAACACAGTGGAAAACGAATGGTATCTGGAAACAACAACTCAATTTTATCTGGTAATTCGTTGGGTGGTGGAAGATACAGCGTATTTATCAATACCACCAATTTGACTAGAGAATACTATGAAATAAAGTCTGTACGTCCGAAATATACTAAAAAATACGGTTTAAAAGGTTTTTACCTCTTGAACAACAGTTAGTCGTTATGTGTCAGGAACTCTTTAATAAGATCTTGGTCTGGCAACACCAAGGTGGTTGCAGCGGAGATGTTCATATGCGAGCGGAGTATCAGGACGGGTTTGTGATCGTTATCAGGCGTTTTCAACCTTTGGATTTCCAGCAGGTTATGGAGATTGAGGAGGAGGCTTTCTCTGAGCATAATCCCTATTTCTATATGCAGTTTTACGAGTTGAACGCCGATACGTTTCTTGTAGCTGAGCGCGGGGGGAATGTTCTTGGTTTTGCGGTGGGGCTTCAGGTTTCTGGTCTTGGAAAGGTCTTCTCGATCTCGGTTCGAAAGGGGTATCGGGGGATGGGTATCGGGGGTATGCTGCTTGAAAGTCTCATCCGCATATTCCATAATATGGGGCTTGCGGGTGTCGCTCTCGAGGTGCGTGATAGTAACTACAGGGCGCGTCTCTTTTATGAGAAGCATGGTTTTGTCCGGGTCGGTCTCTGCCAGAATTATTATAGTGATGGCGAGAATGCTCTCTTGATGAGGCGGGTTTTGTGAAGTGTTATTTAGGATTGCAGAGTTATGGTTAAGTATGAACAGGTAGAGGTTTGACTCAAATTGAGGAGGCATTGTGGTGTTATCTTTTGATGAGATCCGATCACTTGATTCGAGGTTTGTTTTCCAGACGTATACGCGCCAGCCCATTGCATTGCAGTCGGGGTCTGGTGCCGTTCTTAGGGATGTAGATGGTAATGAGTATATTGATTGTGTTGCTGGTATTGCGTCGTGCAATCTTGGTCACTGCCACCCGAGGGTTGTTGATGCGATACGGGATCAGGCAGAGAGACTGATGCATGTGACCAATCTGTACTATACAGAGTTGCAGGCTACGCTTGGGGAGAAGATCACGCGCCTCTCGGGGATGGATCGTGTCTTCTTCTGCAACTCTGGGACAGAAGCGGTTGAGGCGGCACTGAAGCTTGCACGCCGTACAACTGGCAAAAAGGATTTTATAGCGGCTCGTGGCAGTTTTCATGGTCGCACGCTCGGTGCCCTCGGCATCACCGATAAAGACAGCACACCGTTTGAGCCTTTGATCAGAAACGTGAGCTTCGTACCGTACAATGAGAGCGATGAGATAGAGAGAGCCATTGGAGAGGAGACTGCTGCTGTTGTAATTGAGCCTGTCCAGGGCGAGGGCGGTGTGAACATCCCAACAATAGAGTATCTGCGG
>NJEL02000025.1 GCA_002254825.2 Methanosarcinales archaeon ex4572_44
TTTATGAAGAACCTCTCGATGACGGTATCGTTGCCCGCAATCTCAAACTCTTTATTCGGAAAGTCCCATGAGAATACAGGTATGACCGTAAGACCTCTTCGTTCTAAAGCCGAGATGACTGCATCTTCGACTTCGAGATCGCCTGTGACAACGTGGCTTCGGTAGAAGATGAGTCCGACAGTGGACGCGCTCGTTATCCGCTCTTCGCCGTACCACTCGATATAATCATCGATCGAGGAGAAGAGGGTCGGACTGGCTGGATGGTAGATACCTTCCCACTGCATCTCCTTTGGGGGTGGAGCCTCGAGGTCAAGATCGAAAAACTCCGTTCCAATGTATGATAAGGCGTTTCTCATATTTTCAACCCCTCCGAGTCTGAAATACCGATAGATTGTGCTCAGTTGCTCGCGAGTTACTCTGGGTGATACAAAGGAGGCTGTGTAGCCAAAGTTTATGATGAGCTTATCCCTAACCTTCGATAGCACCTCATCGACCGTCCCATCGAACCCTGAATGCGATACAATGATCAAATCGGCTTCAGCTTTGAGATAATCAAGAAACTCTCTCCTGGTTCGTTCATCCCTCAGATCTCTCAGGGATTTCAGGTTAATCTCGAGAAAATCAAGCCCACGAGATGCCTCTGCCATACTTTCGATGTATCCGCTCCACATAACACATCCAATCTTCATGCTTTTACCTCCACTGGTTCTATCGGTATGATGTAAGGCTTCCCTCCATCATTTATGAGAGAGACTTCAACACCATACACGCGTCTTATATTCTCTGGTGTTAGAACATCCTGGGAAGCTCCGACCGCTTCAATCCTACCCTGGTACATCATACCGATTCGGTCAGCGTACCTGGAGGCTAAATTGAGATCGTGAATTGCCATTATCGCAAGAATACCATGTTTCTTTGTGATCATTTTCATGACTTTCATCACCTCGAGTTGATGCCGTATATCGAGGTTTGATGTTGGCTCGTCGAGGAGCAACACCTCAGGGTCCTGGCAGAGTGCGCGGGCAATCAGGACTTTCTGCCGCTCTCCACCGCTGAGTTCATCAAAGGCACGAAGCGATAGTTCCTCTATCTTCAGAAGCTCAACCATCTCCATAACCTTATCAAGATCGTCCTCTGTAACTCTCCATTGGATGTGAGGACGCCGTCCCATCAGTATCGCGTCAAATACTGTTATAGGTGAGCCTCTTGGTGCACTCTGCGGGACATACCCGATTCGCTTTGCAAGATCCTTCGTGTCAAGATCGCTCACATCATCTCCGTCCAGGAGGGTTGATCCGCTGGTTGGCTTAAGGATTGCATCGATGCACTTGATGAGCGTTGTCTTTCCGGTTCCGTTCGGGCCTACGATTGCAAATAGCTCTGACGGCTCAATCTCGAGTGTTACTCCATCGAGGATCGGGTTTGACCTGTAGCTGAATGTGAGATCCTTAACCTTGAGCTTCACCAGTAACCACCTCGCTGTCTCATCAATAGATATACGAAGAGTGGAACGCCCATGAAGGATGTCACAATCCCAACAGGCAGTATCACAGGTGCAACGACCACTCGTGCAAGCGTGTCTGCAGAGAGGAGGAGCACTGCACCTGTGAGGCATGAACCTGGGAGTAGGAACCTGTGGTCCGATCCTATAACCATTCGTGTGATATGCGGGCAGACGAGTCCTATGAAGCCTATTGTGCCTGTAAAGCAGATGATTGATGCGGTTATTAGGGCAGCGAGAAACATGCATGATATCCTGATCCACTCAACCTTGACACCGAGGCTCTTTGCAGTCTCATCCCCTGTTCCAAGGGCGTTGAAGTCCCATGACTTCAAGAAGAGATAGGGAATTGTTACTCCAAGTGCAATTGAGATTATGCCTATATTCCCGTAAGGAAAGTGAGAGCTCCAGTTTGCCCTGCCGAGGCTTCCGAACATCCAGTAGACAACCTCTTGGACCTCTTCTGCCTCACCAACGTACTGGAGCGATGCTACCATCGCGGTGAAGAGGTACATGATCGCAATCCCTGCAAGTATCATCGTCTCAGTGGATGTTTTTCTGAGCGAGAATCCATAGATTAAGAGTGCTGCAACCATAGAGAAGAGGAATGCGTTCGCGATTATGATGTGTGCTCCCCCGACGATACCCACACCAAGTATTATCGCTAGCGATGCACCGAATGATGCAGCCGATGCAATCCCCAACGTGTACGGGGATGCAAGTGGGTTTTTGAGTATCGCCTGCATCACAACCCCGGCGATTGCAAGACCGGATCCGGCAAGAACTCCCATTAGAACTCTCTCCAGCCGCAATTCCCAGATTACAGTGTATGCAAATGGGTTTACGTCAAAGTGGTCAGGAAAGAATCGTTCAAGTATCGCGAAATAGGTCTCTTTCAGGCTCACATCTGCAGACCCGATCGATGCAGAAAGGACTGCGAGGAAGATGAGAAGAAGTGAGAGAAATATGATGACATGCAACTTTTTTCGTGTCAAGCCTGTATACTCTTTTATTATACTGGACTTAATACTGGACTCAGATGTCATTATATCTCCGGGTAGATGAATACCATGCCTTCAGGGTATCGAATGCCCTGCATTTCAAGGTATTCACGGTAAACAGCTTCAGAATCGATGTTAAAATCTGGATAGAATAGTTTTGTCCACTGGATGAGTCCAACAACGCTGTCAAGCCCATAGAGTGTCTCGCAGCTCGTTACACGGACGTTTTCTTCGCCTATTATGCTTCTCCATCCAGGACGGTTCATGAGCTCATCTCTGATCTCCTGGGGTTCGGTGGAGTTCTTCCAGCCCCAGCTCACGTATCTGTGCTTTATCACGATATCAGGCTCTTTATCGAGCACCCACTCTGCCTCGACATGTGGGTAAGCTGTCGTGAGGTTGTGGGCGATGTTGATTCCTCCTGCAAGGGTGCAGAGTGTGTCTGATGCAGAGCCGTTGCTGTATGTCCCAATCTCACTCAGATCTTCCACGCCCTTTGATTGCTCAAGGAAGACCTTGGGTCTTCTGTCATGGGTCTCAACAAAGTTCTTCACAGCTTCTTCGTATCCAGTATACCATTCGATGTACGCCTCTGCTCTCTCCTCTCCCTCTTTATCGAGCAGATGTCCAAGTTTCCAAACCTCCTCTTCAAGGTTCTCCTGGTTTGTGAAATCGAGTCTTAGAACAGGGATTTCGAACGCTTCAAGATCGAGATCAAGCTCGGAACCTGGCCATCTTACATAAGCGATCACAAGGTCTGGATCGAGTGATGCGATCGTTTCAATGTCTGGTTGGTTCCATTTTCCAACAGATGGCGTGGCACTTAACTCGGGGAAGTAGTATCCTTTTTTGGTTGTTATGCCCTCGGCAACCCCCACGATCTTCTCACCGCTTCCAAGTATCCTGACCGCCTCTGCACAATCTGTATTGAGGACGATCACTCGTCTGACTGGGGTGTAGACCGTGATCTTTTTTCCAGCAGAGTCCTCGACTGTGCGAGGATAGTGGAGATAGATCCGTGCAGCCTCTCTCAACTCAGAAAGATCCACAGTTTCAACCGTTTCATCGGTATAAGTTGGTAGGAATATTAAAAGTATTATTATAAATATAAATAGAATAATACCTATTACCCAAATTCTGCATCCTTTAATCATACTGGAATAGAGGGTGTATCCCCATTGATAATAAATTTTTTGGTTTCACAAGTCCGAAACTCTTAAGTATCGTCTTATAAGTATTACTTTATCTGAGGTATGATACCTAAATGAAGAGGTGTGGCATCGTACACATGAGTACTGGGAAGAAACGAAGGTCTGAATTGAACCAAAGGAGGATAGGACGGTGACCGAAGTATTCACAATACTCCAGTCAGCAATCTACGAGATATCAACGTTCATGCTTTACCCTGTGATGGTCATACTTCTTGGGCTTGTGACCTGGAGCATCATAGAACTGGGGGGTTTTGTCTTCGAGTTTCGATTCCGAGACAGAGACCTGAAACGGATGGAACACGGCGCACTCATGGCAAGAAAATCCCTATGGGGGGGAGACCCTATCGGTGCGGTGCGTGTGATGGCAGAGAATGGGTCCAATTATTTCGTACACAATTTTATAAAAAATCTTCAGAACTGTGTGGGGAACAGTAGCGAACTTCGAGCAGTCAAGGTGGAAAAACTGATACAAGATTATGAAACAGCGATGCAGAGGCGCCTTGAAAAGACCAGATTCCTGACGAGAGCTGGACCCATGTTCGGGTTGATGGGAACCCTGATACCCATGGGACCTGCGCTTATGGGGCTTATTCGAGGCGATGTTGAGGCGCTTGCCAATAATCTCGTGATCGCATTCGGGACAACGGTTGTTGGACTCATGGCAGGGGTGACCGGTTTTATGGTTTCGATGGTGAGATCTCGCTGGTACCGACAGGATATGAGTGATATCCAGTACATATCCGAAGTGATGTTCAGTGATTTTACATCAGAGAGCGGCATGGACGCTTCCTTGAGTGATTTATCAGAGCCAGCGTCCTATGCGACGCCGAATATTCCATCAAATATTCCATTATCGAGCGATGAAAGAAATCCGAAGATTGGCGGTATCATACGAACCGTTGCTATGAGATTGGGCGAATCGGTCTACTACACTCTCTTCTTTACCCCGACCAGATTGATCGTTGCAAAGACCGCTGGCTCACTCTTCGCAAGCCCACTTATTTTCATGAGTCTCGTAATCTCGGTTGATGCTCTGGCGATTGGGGCCAGGGTTTTCGAGATTGCCATTCCTTTCAGCTACTTAGTACTTATTAACTCAGTTATCTGTGCTGCACTCATTGCCGTTATACGCGTATCCCGGGTTCATGCTGGAAAAAAGTCAGATCAACTCATGCATCTCCACCCTGACGAGATCTTAACGAGCGATGCAGCCAATCGTGAGATATCCTATCAGGATATTGTATGTATAGAGGTGACCCGCAGATGGTATAACCGTGCGGTGAAGGTCTTGACCAAGAATGATCAATGGATCGATCTCGGATGCATCGAGAGATCCCAACTGAATAGCATTGGAATCATAAATGCAACTCTTCCAGGTCGCATAATTGAGAGATAGGGGTGATATGTGTGAGATTTATGAGAGATAGAAGAGAAACGTTCGGGGATGAAGAAGACCCTTTGAGCGGGGTTGCAAACCTCTTTGATGTGGCAATGATGTTTGCTGTCGGGATGCTCATCGTGACAATGATGCACTTCAATCTCACCGAACTCCTCACAACCGAGGACGTAACCATCGTGAAGAACCCTGGAGAGGAGAACATGGAAGTGGTTATCAAGAATGGAACTGAGATTGAGACATTGAATATGACCGAGCAGACATTGACAACCACTGGACGAAAACTTGCCACGCTGTATACGACACCTGAAGGTGCTACGGTATACGTGGAAGAAAAATGATCCCATGCAAGATGACAATAACGATAATGGTGGCAGTGATGCTGTGCACGGCATCGATACATGTTGTATCTGCAACCCTCGATCCGAGCGATCCAGAGTACTGGGATGATGTAGGGGACGCAACACTCTACAAGGGCGATACCTATGATGCAAAGGGCTATACTGTTGCGTTTCTCGACTACGAATCTATCCCGTTTGAAGGCGACTTCGTCTTCGTGCAGCTCCGAAGAGGAGACCATGTGTTGAACGAATCAATCCTCAATGCCACTTGCAATATGTCAGATGAAACGATAGCAGTCTGCGATGAACTGATCTGGAATGATGAGGTCAAGATCGAGATATATGCCGATACCGAGGAAGACCCACGATCCAAGAGCCCTATCAACTGGCCCAATCCCTGTATCCACATCAACTTCTACCTGCGAAAGATGCCAGATATCTCACTCGATCTGAGTACCAATTGCGAGACGTACACTGCGCAGGACTCTCTGATCTATCTCACAGCTGAGGTTGAGAATGGTGGAGATGCTGTTATCAAGAATCTGAGTGTTGCAATCGATCCAGGCAAGTTGAGGTGGGCACACGGCGATCTCACCCGACACTGGAGCAGCCTCAATTTCGATTGCGAAGAGGAATTTCATGCAAGTTTGCAGGTTCCATCATGGATAATCACTTCAGAAGGCGAGTCGTTTGTAATCTTCCTGAACGCAACAGGCTTTGATGAGAAAGATGTGATGTACAGCGAGTCCACCTCAGCCGAGATCCTCGTATTGCCAAGATTTGATCTGAAGATCAGAAAGAGTGTGGAGAACATCACGATGGAAGAGAGAGCACGGGTCAGAATCGACGTGGAGAACCTTGGAAAAGATGCGCTCTCAATCGAGGTGAACGACACCATTCCAGAGGAATTCAGGTTGTGTGATAGCGAGAACCTCAACTGGAGATACATGATTGCATCTGGAGAAGTGGTGCATTACTCGTATTTCATGAAACCAACACGACCAGGTATCTTCGCGGTTCCACCAGCAACTGCCACGTTCTCAGCGAATGGAAAAACCATTAACATCACCTCGAAGAACTGCACCCTTGCTGTTGATGGTGCATACATTGAGGTGAACAAAACAGCACAGCCAGCAATAGTTACACCAGATGAAAATCTGACAGTCATAGTGGCCGCCACCAATACTGGAAACAAGGATGCAGTCGTTGAACTTAGAGATCGAGTGCCAGCAGGTGCCCGGGTCACCAGCGGCAACACCACCATGCATGAAACACTCTCAGAAGGACAGACAAGCACAATCAGTTACACGATCACACTCAACACATCAGGGAAAATTACACTCGAACCACCCGTGGTAGCAGTGACAGGCCATGGCTACAGCCGTGTTACAACATCACAAATGCCTGTAATCGAGGTAATCGATGCGGCTGGTGCCAACCTAACCCTCTATGATCGAAATAATGCTACAAGCAGATCCGAAGCAGAGAAAACTCCGACCCGGAGACTGCCAGTTATGGTGCTATACGAGATTATGCTTGCAGCAAGCACACTTGCGCTGGTGTATCTGATAAGCAGGTTCAGATGAAACCAACCCACTCAACCACCTGGTGAAAAAATATGAGGATGCTGCGTCTATGTCTCGGACTTCTCTTCCTCGGAATCATCGCAACCAGTTCAGTTTCATCAACCCATGCCACCAATACCAGCAACTTGTCCACACCATTTTTTATCTTCGGATACGTCTGTGATGAACACTCCAAGGATATCATCGTCAACGTAACCAATCTGAACACGAGCGCGAACTGGCAGGCTGAGACCAAAAGCGGTTACAATTATTATGAACTCATCCTTGATCCTGCAAAGATAAGTGCTGAGAGTGTGCTCCAGTTCAACGCTACCGATGGCACGACATACAGCACCACAAACCACACAGTGGATCAGACCAATCTTGATCACGGCGGAATATTTGATCTCAATCTCACACTTGTATCAACATCACCAGTGATCACCGAGTACACTCCAAATTCCCCGGTCTATGACATCGAAAATGGAGCAAGAACCTTCAGAATCACAATCGATCAGATGGTGAATGTCACATGGCTGATCGACGGAACAGAGGTATTCAACGAGGGTCATGTGAGCAAGTCATCCTACACGCACACAAATGCAACTATCGGAGTCTGGAACGTCACAACCATCGCAGAGAGCGAAAACGGAACTGCAATGCAGATCTGGATGTGGCATGTGAACCCACCAACTTCGAGACCGCCAGCACTGTTTGTAATCTATGGAGAGGTTTTCTACGAAGATCATATACCTACCGATGCACCTTGTGTGGTTGTGACCAACCTCAATACCAGCCAAGAATTTATTGCTGAAAACCACAGCGGAGAAAACTTCTACCAGATCATAGCCGATCACTCGAAGATACACACTGGCGATATATTGTTCATCAATGCAGAGAAGGATGGAACACTGGTTGGAAGTGTGAATCACACGATCACTCTGAATGAGAGTCACGTGGGTGCTCTCGTGGTGGATATCAACCGCGGGCGGGCTGATCTTCAAATAACAGAGATATTCCTGTCACGATGCATATTCGATGGCAGAAATAACACGATCAATGCCACCATCGTGAACAATGGCACTGCTTCTGCTGAAGGGTTCAATGCGAGCCTTGCTGTGAATGACACTGTTATCGACAGAGCATATATCAAGTCACTTGATGTCGAGTGCACCGAGAATGTTACCTTCAACTGGACGCCTGAAGAGGCTGGAAACTATACACTGACCGTAACAGCAGATTCTGATGGTGAGATCGATGAGTCGGATGAGGGAAACAACAACAAAAACATCACAGTCACTGCAGGCGTGCCTGATTTGACCGTGACAGGTATAAGCATCAAAGGCTGCCCACTTGATCCAGAATATCCAGATGATACCGAGCCAGTCTTTGAATATCCAAACAATATAACGGCTACGGTTGCAAACATAGGAAATCTTGGCGCTGATGGCTGCAAATTTGAGTTCTGTAGCCAACTGAATATCTCAAGTGTACCTATAATCAGATTTTTTGATGGATATGGAAATTCACTGGAGCAACTGGGTAGGTGGCGATACCTTGAGGGTACACGCTCACATCGCTTCCACAACAGGTTACGTGAGTTTTGTTATAGATAAGTACGAATATGTGTTTGCAGATGCAAGCGTATCGATAGCTGCTAACAAATCCGTGAATATTACCAGAGTATGGCACGCCGACCCCCCGAGATTCACGAATGAAACAGGGACCAGATATGTGATGATACCCTGTTACACACTCTCGGTGATTGCAGACCCTGATGACATGCTCTGCGAACTCGATAAATCAAACAACACGTACAGAAGAGAAGCGAGACTATACTATCCCTACGACTTCACAATCACGAACATAACATTTTCACCAGAGCATCCAAGAGAGGGCGAGCCTGTGACCATTGATGCAGCCATAAGAAATAATGGTTTCAGAAGCATAGATGCCAGGGTTGCCTTCTTAAACCACCTGAGAGAGGAGCACAGCGTAACAGTCGTGGTCGATCCAGAGAACGAGATAGAGGAGCAAGATGAGGAGAATAACAACCTCTCCAGACTGATGAATATAACACTCCCAAACCTCACGATCACAGAGATAACAACCGATCCCGAAGAGCCAATCATCGGCGATGCAGTCACCGTGGCAGCAACCCTGGAGAACAATGAGGATAAGATCGCAAATACCACGGTGTGGTTCTGCGAGGAGAACAACAGTATAATCCTCGAAGGCGGTATCAGCAGGCCAGAATCTTCGATAATTGAATTCGGTGAATGCATAACACACCAGGGTGCGCTCATGATGAGGGCGTACTGCACGATACAGGGAGGGGTTGATGCCACTGGTGGCACTGTTAATATCTATCTCAACGATCGCCAGGTGTTAACGTGCACAGGTGGGCATTACGAGTGGTCCGGGTGGACATTGTGGACTTCTGGAAGTACCGAAATGGTAAATATAAGAATAGAAGAGGATAACGTCCCGTACAACGACTTTCATGTTGACTACAGCATAGATAAGTACCAGACCGTATTTGGAAACACGAGCATAACCATACCTGCAGGTGAATCTGTGAACCAGTCGATGAACTGGACAGTGACTCAGAAAAATCCAAGATTGATCGTTACTACGAGCAATGCCACAAACTCAACAGGTGTATCTGTGAGCGGGACCGATATTGCAGTTCAAGACCTCTCGATCAGCGATGATGTTCTATGGGATGGGGATGTAGCGAATATCACTGCTGTGATCGCCAATTTCGGTCGAATGAATGCAAGCAATATCACGGTCGCATTCTATGATGTGCTCCTCGATGCTAGCAATCAGACGGTGCTCATCACCGAAAGAGATATCGTATCCCTCGATGCTGGTGAGTCGAGAGATATCACAGTGCCATGGATCGCATCCCTGAAGGTTGGAAGGGATATCTCATACAATCACACCATACAGGTCAAAGCAATGCCAGAGGATAGTTACATTGAGGATAATCCAGAAAATAATACAAGAGATTCAGATAGGATCACGGTAAAGCGTTCCCGCGATTTTTCACCCATGAACATCTCTTTTTTCATGAATAATGAAACGCTCGACCCAGTGAATCTAAGCATTGGCGGACTTTTGAGCATAAACGCTGCACTGAACGTCACGAATCTTGCTAGCCACAATGGAAGCGTCAATGTAAGCTGTTATCTGGACAACACAACACTTATCAGCACGACGAGAGTCCCATTCCCTGCTGGCAATGAAACCGTAGATGCAGAATTTGAGTGGAATGTACGTGCTCATGGAAATCACACCATCACCGTCATTGCAGATCCGGAGAATAATATATCTGAATTCAATGAATCAAATAATGCGTTAAATCAGGATATTTACATAAGAGCATCTGATATTACCGTAACAGATTTGACATTTGATCCAGCACGTCCGGAAGAGGTGGAGCCGGTGAATATCACGGCAACCGTGAGCAATCTGGGTAATAAGGATGCGAGTGATGTGACTGTTAGATTCATAGATGAATCCTTTACTGATGGAGAGATTCATACAGTTGCGTGTATACTTGACTCTCTACATCCAGTCCCTGCTCAATATGACAACACCTGGGTGATTGGTCACCGAGGCGCGCATAAGATACGGGTGCATTTCACAGAGATATCTCTACAGGAAAATACCGATCTTTATATAAACGGGGACAGGACAGCGCATGGGTGTAGTATCACCAACTTGACAACCGATTGGATAGATGGGGATAGAATAGAGATACGATTGAAGGAAAAAGGTAATTCTGAAGGAGGATGGGGATTTGAGATAGATAGATACGAGTACATGGGACGCATGGAGGATGTGCAAGTAGCATTGGGTGCAGGCGATGAAAAAACCCTTGCCGTGAGTTGGAATGCAACTCCAGCAGGAGAGCATCAGATAACTGCAGTAATCGATCTGGAAGATCTCATCATGGAATCTGATGAATCGAACAATGAGTTAAGTAGAAGATTGATCGTTCGGGGCGCTGATCTCACAATCTCTGATATGTGTGTGAAAGTTAACGGCACCGACGTAAACACCACGAACACCGTGATAACCTCAGGCGAAATCGTGAATATCAGCGCAACTATCACAAATATCGGAATAAAACCTGTAGGAGGCTTCAATGCGAGTTTCTATCTTGACGATATCAGTATCGTGAATCGAACCAATCTATCTTTGAATATCGGCGAGTCTGTGAATGTCTCTCTGGCATGGAATGCCGTTATCGGGAATTATACCATTGCTTTTGTGGTAGATCCTGAAAAACGTATAGATGAAACCAATGAATCGAACAACATGGAAGTACGAGGTGTATGGGTAGAGGGTGCCGATCTACTCATCACAAATATCTCATGTGCCGTGTTACCTCCAGATGGTGCAAGGATCAATGATACTGGCAGCGGGTTGTATGATACCGATATCGTATTGATCAATGCCACGATTGCCAACCGCGGGATCCTCTCAGCGGATAACTTCTCTGCACATATCTTCTATGAGACCGAGGGGATTGGAGTTTTTGACAAATTGAAGGACGAGGGTGGGGCTGGTGGCGGGATATGGATCAACAAATCGCTTGATGGTGCAGGGTGTGTGTACATTAATATCCAGGATAGTATAAATATCAAAGATAATATAAAAATGTATGATCGGAATGGCAGCATCGTAGCATCTCCTGACGGTGATGGCTGGTACTCTGTGGAGGGTGACGAAGCAAGCGTCCACTTCCAGAGTAAACACGGGGTTGGAATCAGCATGAGCTTTCATGCTGGCGAGGTTCACCGATATGATCAACTAAATATCACAGCCAATCAATCAAACAACCTCACAGTAGAGCGGCAGGTATTTACAGGCGAGCATGCGATCAGGGTGTTTCTCGACCCTGAAAACAATATATCTGAGAACAGCAAGGACAAGATCTCCTATCGATGTCAACAACACAATCATGAACGGAGATAAAGTGCTCGTAAACGCCACTCTCAGAATGGATATCAATGAAAGCGATCCATATCACGAGTACAGAACGGGTGTGGTTGATGTTTCGAGTATAAACGAGCATGAATGGGTTGATTTCACACCACCATCTGTGCTCACGCCCTATGGATATGCCAAGATGATAACATACCCGGGAGCTGATGCGATACGGGTGCACTTTGATGAGTTAACTCTTCCATGGGCTGGGTGTGTTGAGATAAGGGATAGTAGCGGGGCAGTGGAGTGGAGTCGCTCATGGAACAGCAAGGATGAGTTCGACCATAACTCATCGTGGGTTGATGGGGATACGATCTATGTCTATAAAGTTGAGAAGCCGACCCAGAGCACGCCTGTCTGGGGGCGCATCACCTTTTCCATTGACCGATACCAATACAGGAAATTGAATCACACGAATGTATCGCTCAGTGCAGGTGAGACCCGAAACATCACCACTGAATGGGATGTAAGTGCAGGAAACAACAGCATGCAAGTAGTCACCGACGCAGAAGAGGTAGTAAGTGAGATCAACGAATCCAACAATGAGTTATCCAGAGCACTTCAGGTTGAAGCTTGTGAAGCTCCTACTGTTCTGAACATCACCTTCACCCCACAAAAGCCGGCAGCTGGAAGCGATGTGCTGATAAATGCCACAATCACAAATTTTGGAAATCGGACAGCCAATTTCACAGTTGATCTATGGGCTGAGAAGATCGAGCATCACCCGTTCGAATCACCGCATGGCGATGAGTTCCCTGT
>NJEL02000026.1 GCA_002254825.2 Methanosarcinales archaeon ex4572_44
TGTTTTCGTCTTTGAGTGGGTCGCAGGTGTATTTAATTGGGACGAGTTCCTCGCCCATCCTGAGGTCTACTTCGAATTCAATGCTCTTTCCAGCTGCTGCTTCAGAGACCACTTCCCTCATCCGCTCTTGAACATCCTCTGAGTATTCCCACCAAACCATTTGATCAAACCGTGTTCCGATCACGTCTTCGAGTTTGAAACCAAACTTCTCAATCGTAACAGCACTGGTAAACTGAAGGCTGCCCTCCAGATCTGTAACAGCCATATACGTCGGCATATTATCGATTAAACGCTTCCACAAAGGCGATGGACAGATCTTCTATAGCTTGCTGATCGGCCTGCTCGTAGACAGGTTCTTTGTTGGCTAAACCAATCATACCGATTGTCTTGCCCGCTTCTTTGAGTGGAACGCCCAGGAAACACGTAATTTGTGGATGATCTTCGGGAGTCCCGACTCGGTCGGGATAGGATGCAGGGTCATTCACAATCTGGGATTGTTCCTTCTTGATAACCTGACCCCATATTCCGCGAATCTCCATGTCTTTGAGCAACATAACTGCATCTGTTTTTGGCATCTTGCATGCATCCCACCCTGGATCGCTCATCGCAGTGACGTCAAAGCGACCGGCTTGGTTGACTTCACCAATAAGGCCGAACTTGCTTCTGGTCAAATCCTCCGCTACGGCAAGGCACGCGCGTGCTACATCCTCTTTGCTTTCACAGACCAACGTCTCTAAGTACAATCGATTAACCGCATCTATCACGGCGCTCTGTCTTAGAATCTGTTCTTTACCCAGTTTGCGCTCGGTGATATCCCGCCCCTCTGTCATGATATACTTGAGATTCCCAGTATCGTCATATACAGGGTACATGTTGAACTCTATCCAGATCAGTGAACCATCAGCTATCTGTGCCTGAATCTCATGCACAAGTCGTTTTCCAGAAGCACATCTTGTCACGTCTTCTCTGATCTTCTCTCTTGCCTCATCAGAGTATGCCCACCAATAAGTATCATAGAACTTCTTCCCCTTAACATCCCCAAGCGTCATTCCAGCAAGCTCAAGCGGTGTGTTGTTGACAAATATCACGGTACCATCTGGATTTAAAACCCCAACAAAAGTAACCATATCATTCAAAAGTCCAAAAAAGAATTCTTCGTCACCATTAAACACATTTTCACCATTCAAATTTTTATCATCCTTATCTTTTATCATGTTTCACCTCTAAGACACGAACCAGACCTGATCCCAGCACCTTCACTTTACTGACTGCTTCACCTACTAAATCTTACCACTTATAAGCGTATAAAGATTACTGGAAACTATAACTGTCAACCATGAAGATGCCAAAACAGAGCCAAGAATATAAAATCTGCTTAAGAGCCTAAAATTTCTAAGTTTAAAGTTTCTAAGTTATATTTCTCATCACTTTTTTGTAAACCTGATTCTTGGTGAAAGTGGGTGCAGGGGACGCACCCAATAGGAAGTTCGTTTTGCAACCACTGCGCGTAGTCTTTGGATTTAATTTCAACCTATAATATTTTTACCTATCAGTTTTATTGATGTCTCTTTGTTGGGTCCGATGGGTGAGCCTGCAACTACCTGCGTGACGCCGATCTTCTTCAATCCTTCCACTTTATCGGCACAGTCTTCTGGGGTGCCGCAGATTGAAAATGAGTCAGTCATATCGCTTGTAACCAGTCCCATAAGTCCACCGAAGTCTCCTTTTGCAATCGCAGCACCGATGTCACCCTTTGCCTCAGTCGGTATCCCATGACGCTCGAGCACACTATCAGGCGAGCCTGCAACGATGAAAGCCACCACGATCTTGGCTTCGTTCACTGCTTTTTCAGCTTTTTTATCGACAGAGAAGCAGGCATAAGCGCACACGTCAACTTCTTTGGGATCACGTCCTGCCTTTGTAGCGCCAGCTTTTATCTGTTTCACTGCAAATTCAAAGTCCTTCGGGTGAGATGCATTGATCAGCACGCCATCTGCAACTTCTCCTGCAAGTTCAAGCATCTTTGGTCCCTGTGCACCAAGGTATATAGGAACCTTCCCTGTTTTGAAGGCGAGTTTTGCACCATTTATACTGACGCAATCTCCCGCATACGATACTTTTTTGCCACTGAAAAATGCCTGGATAGTTTCAATCGATTCTCGTGCCATTTTAAGAGGTTTCGTCCATTCTATGCCCATAGCATCAAAAGTAGCCTTGTCACCAGGACCTATTCCCAATATAGCCCGTCCACCAGAGAGTTCATTAATAGCACCAATACTCGACGCTGTTATCGCATTATTTCGCGTATAAGGATTAGTAACACCAGTGCCAAGTTTTATTCGATTCGTATTGAGCGCAAGCACTGCTAACGTAGTATACACATCCCTATTGTTGTAATGGTCTGTTATCCAGACATTATCAAAGCCATTCTCTTCAGCAAGCTTCGTATAGTGTGCAATCTTCAATACAGGGTCACTTGGCACAAATTCTATTCCATACAACATAATTTTTCACCACTTTTTAACATGCATTTTAAGAACACGCCATTGATATAAGTGTATTGGTTTTCTTCTACAACACCGCTCAACAACACCCACCCAAAGACGAACACATCTATTAATTGTGTGCGATTATTTGCAAAATCTCTATCACCTAAGAGAACATAATGGTGGCCGTATATGTCTGTCAAACAGATTGCGATCTATGGCAAGGGTGGTATCGGCAAGTCCACGACTGCAGCTCATATCAGCGCAGCACTCTCCACATTGGGCTATCGTGTAATGCAAATAGGCTGTGACCCCAAAAGCGACTCCACCAACACACTGCGCGGTGGCAAATTCATACCAACAGTCCTCGACAGACTGAGACAGCGAAAGAAAGTCCAACTTGGAGAGATTATACACGAAGGTTTCAACGGAATCCTCACAATCGAAGCAGGCGGGCCAGAACCAGGCGTAGGCTGCGCAGGACGCGGAATCTTGACCGCAATAAACATGATAAAAGAACACGGAGCCTTTGAACAATATAAGCCTGACATAGTAATATATGATGTTTTAGGAGACGTAGTCTGCGGCGGCTTTGCAGCACCAGTGCGAGAAGGGATAGCAGATCAAATCTACACTGTCTCATCAGCCGACTACATGGCAATCTACGCAGCAAACAACCTCTTTAAGGGAATCCGCAAATACTCCAAAAGCGGAGGTGCACTACTTGGCGGCATCATCGGAAACTCCATCACCAGCCAAGAGGAAGAAGAAATTCTGATGGACTTTGCAGAGCGGACGAGAACCAAAGTCATAGACTTCGTACCGCGCTCAAAAACAGTGCGCATCTGCGAACTACAAGGCAAAACCGTGATCGAATGCGCACCAGAGAGCGAACAAGCAAAAATCTACCAGCGCCTTGCAAAAAAAATAATTGAAAACGAAGACCACGACACACCAACACCCATGGAACTCGAAGAACTACAGGAATGGGCAGCCGAAAGGTCAAAAAAACTTGTGCACTACTGAAAAGGGACTGAAAACATGCCTAAAACACGTTTGCCACCGATAAGAAAAGAAGCCGCCAAATTAGCTTTTTGATTTAAACCTCTATCTCTTTTTTGGGTATGACCTGATTTTGTAGATATGATGTAGTCTACCAACAGTTTTAAATAGTTTATCCCATTTGTCTCTTGTAGCAGAAGCCTTTTCAGTGTTGCTTACTCTATAAACAACACTTAGTTACGCAGTAACCAAGAGACAAAACCCAGAGAGAAACCCTCTGATAGAACAGATAGACCCATCAACTTAGAAATACAAAATTTCCGAGGTAATTTGATAGCTTCGAAAAAGCTACTAAAATTTAGCACAAACTACTTCAACAGATTAAAATGTGATGCACTCGCGTGATAGGAAGTAGGAGTCTCGTCATGTTCAAAGGTGCTGGACAACATTTTTTAGTAGATCAACGAGTACTTGCAGGTATCGTAGAATTTGCAGAGTTGGGACCTGGAGACGTGGTGCTTGAAATCGGCGCTGGAACTGGAAATCTCACACGAGCACTTTCGAAGCACGCAGACAAAGTCATCGCTATTGAAAAAGATCCCAATCTCGCAAGACAACTCAACTACACCATAAATACCGATAATGTTGAAATTATCCACGCTGACGCACTTAAAATAGAATTTCCACCATTTAACAAAGTAGTTTCAAATCTTCCCTACCAAATATCCTCTCCAATAACTTTCAAGCTCTTCAAATACAAATTTGATTTTGCAATTCTTATGTACCAACACGAGTTTGCAAAACGTATCGTAGCAAAACCAGGAACAAAAGACTACAGTCGCCTCACAGTCACAACACAATACTTTGCACAAACAAAACTACTCTTCAAAGTACCAAAAGGTGCATTCAAACCACAACCCGCCGTAAACTCTGCAATAGTCAAACTACAAATCAAAAAACCACCGCGCGGGGCAACAGATGAAGAATTTTTCTCACAAATCGTGAAAGCAGCGTTTTCACATCGCCGAAAAAAACTCAAAAACACACTCCTCGCAAACCTGCCAATAGAACGAGAGAATATAGAGAAACTCTCACCACGGCTCTCAGAAATGCGAGCAGAAAACCTAACCCTCGCAGAATTCATCGAACTCGCAAACACACTCCACACGACACAGGCCTAAGCCATACAACAGAACAGAATAATATTACCAGCCGATCATACTTTCCATCCGCTCAAATGCCTTCGTATAGAACTCTTCTCTATCGCCAATGATATGATCTGTTGCGGGTATAGTTAGCAAATCGCTTATATTTGTGCTTGATGTTAGGTCTTATAATTATGAGCGATGCTGTGGTTTTATTATCCTCTGGCTTGGATTCTGTTGTGGCACTCAAGATGGCACTTGACGAGTTCGACGATATCCTATGCCTCACGTTTGACTACGGACAGCGGGCGCGTGAACGCGAGACTGAGTGCTCGGAGAAGATAGCATCCAGTTACGATCTTGCGCATGAGGTGATCGAATTGTCATGGCTTAAGAACTTTTGGGGTGCGCTCACCGATGGCTCTCCATTACCAGAGATGAATAAGGATAGGCTCAACGACGCATCACTCACCTGTGAGACTGCAAAAACGGTCTGGGTACCTGCCAGAAACCTTGTTTTTATCGCAATTGCAGCCTCTTTTGCAGAGAATCGGAATTATGATGTGATAGTCACGGGTTTCAACCGTGAAGAGGCTTTAACTTTCCCTGACAACTCCCCCGAGTTCATTGAATCCTTCAATGAGTTACTTAAGCATGCCACTCTGAGCCATCCTCGTGTGTACGCACCACTTGGCAATTTGGATAAGGTTGAGATTGTGCGGCGTGGGATGGCGATAGGCGCGCCTTTTGAGTTGTCATGGTCATGTTACAACGCAGAAACTCTCCCGTGTGGGGTCTGCGAGTCGTGCGTGCGCCGTAAACGCGCCTTTGACTTGGCGGGTTTCACAGATCCAACAAAAGTTTTATGACTAAAAACGATTTAGTAGGAAGACGCCAGCAAATAGGTGCCTGGGTAGGGTAGCTGGACATCCTATGGGACTGTGGATCCCACGACTCGGGTTCGACCCCCGACCCGGGCCCCAAACAAATACTTCAATCCTGCACGTGGTTTTTGGCGTGTCTCTCTGGTCGACCGATATTTTTATATACTAACCGTGCTACAGTGATACACATTATCACTATTGGTGTTGTTGTATGTCCGAGACTGGAAAGAGTATCCGACTTGAGAGAATAATGGATAGAGATAGTAGAAACATGGTGATTGTGCCGATGGATCACGGCATCTCCATAGGTCCTGTGGCTGGTATTGTGAATTTGCCTGATGCAGTCAATAAAGTGGCTGAAGGCGGTGCCAATGCTGTTCTGATGCAGAAAGGGATGGCGAAACATGGGCATAGAGGATATGGGCAGGATATAGGACTTATCATTCACATGAGTGCTTCTACAAGCCTTGGACCTGATCCAAACGACAAGGTTCAGGTCTGCACTGTTGAAGAGGCGATAAAGCTTGGCGCTGATGCTGTGAGCGTGCACATAAATATCGGCTCCGAGACAGAATCGGATCAGCTGCAGAAACTTGGAATGGTTGCTGAGAGCTGTGATAGCTGGGGCATGCCCCTAATCGCCATGATGTACCCCCGCGGTAATAAGATCACAAATCCCAACGATCCTGAACTTGTGGCTCATGCGGCACGGGCAGGTGCAGAGCTTGGAGCAGACATGATCAAGACAAACTACACAGGAGATCCTGACACGTTCAACGACGTTGTCGAGGGATGCCCTATCCCAGTGGTGATGGCAGGCGGTCCCAAGACAGATACTGACAGAGAATTCCTTGAAATGGCAGCAGGTGCAATAGAAGGCGGTGCCAGAGGTGTTGCTATCGGGCGAAACGTCTTCCAGCACGAGAATCCCACAGCCATGACACGTGCCCTCACACTGATAGTTCACAAAGGTGCGAGCATCGAAGTCGCGATGGAGGAACTCTAAAGTGAAGCAACTCTGGATAAAAGCCGATACTGGCATCTGGGACAACGACAAGAAAAGGATCACAACTGCACTCGAATCGGGATTTGACTTTGCACTTGTGAACGAGAGCGAGATCGGGAAAGTGCGAGAGCTCGGAAACATCAAGATAGCAGCACACACCACAAGCGAGTACAGCAACGCAGATACAATCGTCATCGGGAAGGATAGTGAAGGAGATGGAACCACCCCACTCGGTGAAACATCAGAAGACATTAAGGCAGCAGAAAAACTCACAAGAGCAGGGAAAACAGTTGCAGGATACGTTGTAATACACGACAAAGACTACGAAACATTCGCATCAGATCTGGCACGGCACTCTCGATACATAGTCGTCATAGGTACAGACTGGAAGGTCATACCGCTCGAAAACCTGATCGCAGACCTCCAATCCCTAAACGTCGAGATAATCGCAGGTGTAACCGATACAACAGAGGCAAAGCTGGCCCTTGAAACACTGGAACACGGTTCAGACGGATTACTTGTCGACACAGACGATTTGAGCGAGATAAAGCGGATAGCAGACGTTCGCGAGAAGAGTGAAATGCGACCAATAGAACTCACGAGCGCAACCGTAACAAAAGTAAAACCTGTCGGCATGGGAGATCGCGTCTGCGTTGACACCTGCAGCCTGATGAAACTCGGAGAAGGCATGCTCATCGGAAGCCAATCAAACGGACTATTTCTCGTCCATGCAGAGAGCGAAGAGAGCCCTTATGTTGCGGCACGACCATTCAGAGTCAACGCAGGAGCAGTGCATGCCTACGTAAAAGTCGGAGAAAAGACAAGATACCTCTCGGAAATGGGGGCAGGAGATGACGTACTCGTCATAGACAAGGATGGTGGACAGAAAAAAGCAGTGGTTGGGAGAGTAAAAATCGAGAAAAGACCACTCATATTGGTTGAAGCAAGAGTAGAGAACACAATAATTAAGACACTGCTGCAGAACGCAGAAACAATCAAACTCGTCAAACCAGACGGAACACCCATACCAGTGACACAACTGAAAGAAGACGACAAAATACTCGTACAATACGAAGAGACCGCACGACACTTCGGAATCGAGATAGAAGAAACCATAATAGAAAAATAAAAGCAGAGAGTCTCACAACGGTTGTGACCGACAGGCTTAATATTGATCGTAAGATAGTTCGGGTGTTTGTGGGCTCGTGGTCTAGCTGGTTATGACATCGCCTTCACACGGCGGGGATCCGGAGTTCGAATCTCCGCGAGCCCATCAAAAAACATGCCGTGTTGCTGGTGAGTGGGGGCTTGTGACGGTTGTTGGGCCGTTGTTTTTTGGGTTTCGAGTTTTGGATTTAGTGTTGGTTGAGAGCTTCAGCACTCCACGTGTTGACAGTCGCGTTGAACCAAAAGACTATAATAGGTCTTGTGTGATTATCCATTACATTTGAATGCAATACAATAAAATAATAAATACAATGTAATATTAATTTGAGCGGTGTAATGATGAAAGAAATTCGTATACATGGTCGTGGTGGGCAGGGTTCAGTGACCGCTGCCGAGCTTCTTGCTGTAGCTGCCTTTGAGGATGGACGGTACAGCCAGGCATTCCCGAGCTTCGGAGTGGAACGGCGCGGAGCACCTGTCGTTGCCTTCACACGAATAGACGATAAACCGATACGGATACGAAGCCAAATATACAGCCCGGATTACGTGATCGTGCAGGACGCAACCCTCATGGATGTGGTGGATGTTGCTGCTGGTTTAAAAGAGGAGGGGATGATGATCATCAACACAGAGGCAAGTGCAGAAAAATTTAAGGAAATCCCTGCAAAGGTGATGGTTGTGGACGCCACTAAGATAGCAATGGAGATTATCGGAAGGCCGATCATCAACACCGTCCTCCTCGGAGCCTTTGCAGCCGCAACGGGTGAAATTCGGCTTAAGTCAATAACAAAGGCTGTGGGCGAACGCTTCAGTGGAAAGGTCGGTGAAAAGAACATTGCAGCGGTTGAAGCCGCATACAATGCGATGGAGAGGGCTTAAATGAAACTTTGTATAGGCGGGATCGTGAATCCAGGAACAACACTTGCAAACCTAACGGGTGGCTGGCGAAGCTTCAAACCCGAATACTGAAAGTGGTCGAAGGCTCATACGCGGTAGCACACGCTGTTAAGGCATGCC
>NJEL02000027.1 GCA_002254825.2 Methanosarcinales archaeon ex4572_44
TCTTCATAATCGATCCAGAAGGGATACTGAGGGCTATGATCTACTATCCGCTGACAAACGGGCGGAACATGGATGAGATACTGCGGCTCCTTGATGCGATGCAGACGTCTGATGAGAATAAAGTTGCAACACCTGCAAACTGGAGACCAGGGGACGCGGTCGTTGTTCCACCACCAAGCACACAGGAGATGGCAGAAGAGCGGATGACGGAAGGGTACGAGTGCGTGGACTGGTATCTCTGTAAGAAAAATTTGTAAGGTGACTACGGGTGGTGGATATTAAGCTCTACTCCACCCCGTCCTGCCCTTTCTGTGCGATGGCAAGGAATTTCTTTAAAGGAGCAGATGTGGAGTTTGAGGATGTTGACGTGTCAAAAGATCAGGATGCAGCAATGGAGATGGTGAAAAAGAGCGGTAAGATGCTGCTTCCACAGATTGAGATAGGGGATACGATAATTGTCGGATTTGATGAGAAAGCGATAAAGCAGGAGTTGGGCATTGATGTATCATCTTCTCATAATCGGGGCAGGACCAGCAGGGCATACAGCAGCAATCTATTCAAAAATAATGCAAAAGAGTTTGTGTTTCTGGTTAGAGTTTTAATTGTGGTTTTTTCTATTTTTTCAAGACGTGGACTGCGGTGGATTTGAATGAGGCGTGTACGTGTTTGCCAGTCTCTAATTCAAGTTCTTCTGCTGATTGTTTTGTTGTGAATGCAACAAGTTCTCCGTTTATCTCTATTCTGACTATTGCTCCGAGGTTTACGATCTTTGTGATCACGCCTTCTATGTTGTTTCTCGCGCTTGTTCGCTGTGGTTCTCTTGATATGATCACGTCTTCTGGTCTTATGAATACATTGACCTCGCAGCCTGTTTCTAAGTCGGATAGGGTGGAGATCTCGGCGCTTCCGATGTTTATCTTTATGAGTCCGTCTGTCTTCTCGGTTATAAAACCTTCGAGTATGTTCTCTGTTCCGACGAAGTCTGCGATTATCCTGTTTTTTGGCATGTTGAATATTTCGCGAACGGTGCCTACTTGTGCGATTCTTCCGTTCATCATGACTCCTATCCTATCTGCCATTATCATCGCTTCGGTTTGGTCGTGTGTTACGTGAACTATCGTGACCCCTGATTCTTTGTGGATTTTTTTGAGTTCGTCTTGCATTCCAGATTTTGTTCTTGCGTCAAGAGCACTCATAGGTTCATCGAGTAGCAGCAGGTCTGGCTTTAAGACGAGAGCTCTTGCTGTTGCCGTCTTCTGCCGCTCCCCGCCTGAAAGTGTATCCGGGTATCGATTCCTGAGGTGTGTGATCCCTAATAAGTCCATCATTCTGGATGATTCTCTCTCGATTTCATCTTTTGGAAGTTTTTTAATTCTTAGTCCAAATTCTATGTTTTCTCTCACTGTAATATGTGGAAATAGTGCGTAGTCCTGATATACGAACCCAACCCCACGCTCTTCAGGTGTAACATTTGTCACATTTACTCCATCTATCCAGATCTCGCCCGCATCTGGAAGATAAAAGCCTGCTATGAGCTCAAGAAGAAGCGTCTTTCCAGACCCGGTTGGACCAAGGATGACGAAGTACTCGCCCCGACCAATCGTGAGGTTTATATCCTTTATGTTGAACTCTTTCCAGCTTCTCTCAAGGTCTTTGATACCTATCATCATTTTTTCCTCCACTTGAATGACCTGAGGAGGATGAAGATTGCAAGGCAGACCAGGACAAAGAGAATCGCCACAGGCCTTGAGCTTTGCAAGCCAAAGGATGTGAACCGCTCGTATATCAAGATAGGAGCAGATTTAGGGAAGTATGCGACGATAAGAACTGCTGAGAACTCGCTTATGCCCCGCGCCCATGCAAGGATGCAGCCGTTGTAAATTGAAGGGAATGCGAGCGGAAATGAAACCTTCTGGAATGTCTGCCACTGGGACGCCCCCAGCGAGCGTGATACATTCTCCAAACGCTCATCCACAGTTCTAAATCCCTCTCTTGCAGTATTAACCAGATATGGTAAGCCAACAAAGAGCATCGCAAGCACAATTCCAAAGAATGCATCGATCAAAGATATCTATAATACCCTCTATTACAGTCTTAAAAATGAAATCCTTTCGCGCAAGGATATACGCTAAAGGAACTCCAAAGATGAACGCGATGAGCGTAGATAACGTTGTAGCAGCGATACTGAGCCACATTGCAGTTAGAACCACAGGATCTTTTGCAGCATTGAATAAGGCTGACAGATCATTTATCTGTCGATAAAACATATCGCCCAATGTAATAAATACAAAAAATACAAGGAAAAAACCTAAAAAAAGGAAAAAGATGAAAATTTTATCTTTTTTTATTTTTTCCATTACATTCTCAATGGATTTCAGAGACATCTGGCGTCCGTTATGTACAATAATATAATGCTTCGCCATACTCATTGGTTCCAAATTCTGCGATTAGTGTCTGTCCTTCAGCGGATGAGAGATGTTCGATGAAATCTGCTGCCAGTTCATAGTTCACATTCGGGCATTTTTCAGGATTCACTGCGATTGCATGGTAGTGATTGACGAATATGGGATCGCCTTCAACCAGTACGGTCAGAGTTACATCATCTTTGAGTGTTATGTACGTGCTTCTGTCTGTCATGAAGTGCCCCTGCTCGTCATTCGCTATTTCGAGTGTTTCCGCCATGAAGGTATTGGTTGTCTGATACCAGTCTCCCTCTGGCGTTATTCCTGCTGTTTCCCAGATTGACATCTCTTTTTTGTGCGTTCCAGAGTTGTCTCCTCTTGAAAAGAAGAGAGATTCTGATTCTGCAATCTTTTCATACGCTTCTGTGGCATTTGTCATTCCTTTTATCCCGGCTGGATCATCTTCTGGACCTACAATTACAAAATCATTATACATCACACAGGTTCGATTTAGTCCGTAACCATCTGCGATAAACTCTTCTTCTGCTGCTGGAGCATGCACCATCACAAGGTCAACGGGCTCAGCTATTGCATCGATTAATCCTAACTCGTAGGGACTTCCAGTTGCCAGTTTTAACGTCTCTTTAATGGCGTCTGGATAATATAATGGCTCACCGAATTCTTCTTTTCCAAACTCTGCAATTATTGTCTGTCCTTCTGAAGATATAACATACTCGACAAATTTGTTTGCAAGACCATAAGTGACATGCGAATACTTTTCTGGGTTTACTATCGTTGCTTCATAGCTATTTGGATATCCTACAACTATAGCATCTAAACTGCTTAATTCATCCTTCATCACCGTGCATGTGCTGGAATCAGCCATGTGATATGCACCCCTCTCATTTGCTATTCTCAGGGAAGCCATCATAAAATCATTGCTTACCAGATACCAATCTTCGATTGTGGGATCTATATCAATTTCATTCCAGATGGCTTTCTCTCTCTTATGCATTCCACCTTCATCCCCCCTTGAAAGGTACAGTGAATCTGTGTTTGCAATCAGTCTGTGTGCTTCTGTAAGATCGGAGATGTCTCTTATGCCAGCAGGATCATCTTTTGGGCCCATGATGACGAAATAGTTATGCATAACAGCCTGTCTATTTACACCATATCCTTCCTCTATGTATGTATCAAGAGCCTCTTTGGCATGACCCAATGTGACGTCAACTTTACCCTGTTTACCCAGCTCCAATCCTTGACCGGTTGATGCTTTTGTCACTTCTACGACACAATTATACTTCGCCTCAAAGGGCTCAGCCAGTGCATCGATCAGTCCTAACTCGTACGGGCTTCCAGTCGCCAGTTTTAAGATCTTCTTCAGAGATGAATCTAATTCTGGTGCGTTCTTTGGGACTGTTATGCCGTATACAATCGGTTTTCCAGTCTTTGTCTTCTCGTCAACGGTTTGTAACTGAATTTTTTTGTAGAAATCAGCTTGTTCCACTTTGCTCAGGTCTATCTCTTCTGGAAGGTCCACAAAATGTAGATTGTGCTGGACTGCAACGCTTCTGTATATGAAGAAATAGTCGAGTGCTCCGATCTCAACGAGTGCTGTGAGGTCGGTTTCCTTCGGTTTTATTGTGACTTTATCGGTGTTTGGTGCTAGATCATCTGGTGTTTTTATTAAATATCTGTCATTATCCTCGGTTATCGTAATTGCGGTGTTTTTCAGGATAAGTTCATCAAACAGGCCATCTTCTTCATAAGACAGTTCTGCAAGCTTACATACCATCACCGCTCTGTATCCGCACGGATCGAGATTTGGATTTGAGAAGCCGAAGGTTACGCCGTCTCTTTGAATAATTTCATACCAATTCTCTTGTGTGATTTCATCCACATACTTACTCTTTTCAGAATTGTATGCAAGCACCATGTCATTTGTTGCAAATCTGACAGTCCAATCTGCATAATCTGGATACATCATACTTGGAATCAGTGAGTAATCCGCGGATGCAACAACGTCGCCCTCTTTTCCAACGTCAGTCACCTGTCGTATCGCTGCCACGCTGCCATACGTTTCTCTCTGTACATCTACATTTGGGTGGAGAGCTTCAAATTGACGTTCCACTTCTTCGAAAGGTACTGCAAGGCTTCCTGCATGAAATATCTTCAGTTCAGTCTCTGTCTGTGCTGTCGGTTCTGCTGGTTCCTGAACACATCCTGCTGCCGTGAGCATGACCGCCAGGATAAAAAATATTTTTATATTTCTATTTTTCATCTCTTTTCTACTCCAGGTTTGCCAACCATGCTTTATGTATAAAGAAACATAATGTAATCATTGATAAACTTTACGAAAAAAGCGAGTGAAATGTTGTCCTCCCTATTCACAAACCAAAAATAGAGACCTTTGCAAAACCTAGATCTTTAAACCTTCATAATACTATATATTAATAAATATTATTTAAATTTTATCCGATCTAAAATTGTTTTTTATTTCTGGATAACGTTTGAACAGTTTTCGTGGTAATACTCTTAATTATTAGCGTTACGCCGCCACCCGTGTCCAATTATACATGACCAATTCCCAAACGCTGATCTCTCCACATCCTATTGATCTACCATGGTTTGTGGACGGTAAGGATTATTATTATCCTGGGTGTACCTTGATGGTGTGAAGCTCATCAAACGCCATTTGAAAGGTCTTGTCGGAGAGATTGGGGTTGTGCCAGAGTCACTGGACGACTTGTGGCATTTGAAGTATATAATTGAAGGGGAGGATCTCGTTTTCTCTGTCACGAAGCGACGGATTGAGGGCGCTAGTGATAAGTTGCGCCCTGAAAAGATGGAGAAGAGGACGATGCGACTTGGAGTGTTAGTCGAGAGTGTGGAGTTTCACCGATTCTCTAACCGATTACGTATACACGGTATCATTGAATCTGGAGTGGATGCAGGCTCTTACCACACCTTGAACATAGAGAGTGGAACACAGCTTTCGATTGTTAAGACGTGGCGCAGGGATCAGGTTGAACGAGTCAATGAAGCTGTTAAGGAATCGAAGCGCCCACGTGTAATAATACTCACGATTGAAGAGGGTGAGGCGGCGATCGGTATTGTGCGCCAGTTCACAGTGGAAGAGTTTTCAGCTGTTAAAGGTTCGCTTGGCAAGGGCGAGGGGAACTACAGGGGCGAGTTCTTCGAAGAGGTTGTGAAACGATTAGCAGGTGTCGGAGAAGAAGCCGATGCCATTGTGATTGCAGGACCTGGTTTTACAAAGGAAGACTTCTTCAAAGTGCTTAAGAATCGCATGCCAGAAATCGCTGAGAAAAGTGTCATAGAGGATACTGCGTCGATCGGTATTCAGGGCTTTCAAGAAGTTCTTCGTCGTGGCGCTGTTGATCGGATTACAGAATCCACTCGGCTTACAAGGGAGACGCGACTGATGGAAGAGTTGCTCACCGAGATCTCGAAGGACGGTCTTGCAGCGTACGGGTGGGATGAAGTGCGCTTCGCACTTGATATCGGCGCTATCAAGACACTGCTCATAGCGGATGAATACCTGCGCGTTCAGAGGGAAGAGAAGAGCGGCGAAGAGATCGATCGCTTCCTTCGGAGGGTTGAAGAACATCGTGGCAGGATCACAATCTTCAGCACAGAGTTCGAACCAGGCAAAAGGCTTGAAGGACTCGGTGGCGTGGCAGCACTGCTCAGATTCAAAATAGAAGGATGAAGTAATTGATAACACGAAAGTATGTGTTATATGCAATTGGCTGCCTAATATTTTTATCATCATTTCAATACGCGGAGATATAAAGAATGAACAAATACAAGAAAATTAAAATCTTCGAGGGTATTACCAGAAACATATTCATATTAGGATTGGTCAGTTTATTTACTGATTTCTCAAGCCAAATGGTCTTTCCATTGATTCCTTTGTTCTTAACCACTGTCTTGGGTGCTGGAGCTTGTGTGGTTGGTATCGTTGAAGGTGCAGCAGAAACGACAGCTTCTTTATTGAAAGTTGTGTCTGGCTATTGGTCTGATAAAATAAAAAAAAGGAAAATCTTTGTTTTCTTTGGCTATTCTCTGTCGTCTGTAACAAAACCATTATTTGCCTTCGCTAATGTCTGGTCTTTTGTTCTTTTTGTCAGAGTAATAGAGAGAATTGGTAAAGGCTTGAGAACAGCTCCAAGGGATGCAATTGTGGCTGAATCTTGTGATGAGGGTGTTAGAGGGAAGGCTTATGGGTTTCATAGGGCTATGGATGGTATTGGTTCAGTTTTAGGAGCAATTCTTGCTTTTTTGCTTCTTCCAGTCTTGGGATATAGAAATATCTTTTTATTTGCTTTTATACCCTCAATAATTGCCGTGTTCGTTGTTTTATTCATCAAAGAGAAAAATATCCCCCTTAAAGAAGAAACAAGGGAAATAACCCTCAAGTCAAGTTTCAAAAAATTGCCTATAAATTTAAAATTGTTTATCAGCGTTTCTTCGATATTTGCATTGGGTCATTTTGGATATGCTTTTCTCCCAGAAACAGCCTTTCTGTATGGTTTTGCACTGGCAACAATTTCAATGGTTTTATTTATATTTGTAAAGGACAAAACAAAGACTGCGAATTGATCTGAAAGTTGGCATAGCATAACATCCTCACTCGGTAGTGGCTGTAGAGCGATCCTTCTCGGAGGGTCTAGAAGGTGAGTGGTGGGTGGAGTATTCCTTTTTCTGTGATGATGGCTGTGATGTTCTCGATCGGTGTGGCGTCGAAAGCTGGGTTGTATACTGGTATGTTGTTCAGGTATCGAAGTTCGTCTGGGTCTCGTTCTTCGATCGTTATGTCTTTTTCGTGGTGGTTTCTGTCTATTGTTGAGGTTGGTGCGGCTACGTAGAATGGTATTTTGTGTTCTTTTGCGAGTACGCTGTGTGTGTAGGTTCCGATTTTGTTGAAGACTGCGTCCTCTGTGATTCGGTCTGCTCCAACTATTATTTTGTCGATTTTACCGCGTCGCATGAGGTGTCCTGCTGTGCTGTCGGTGATGAGGGTAACAGGAATTTTGTCTTCGGAGAGTTCCCATGTGGTGAGTCTGCTTCCTTGGTTTAGTGGTCTTGTTTCGCATGCGATGATTTGTATTTCTTTTCCATTGTTTATTGCTGAGCGTATTACTCCAAGTGCTGTGCCCCAGTCAACGCATGCCAATCTTCCTGCGTTGCAGTGTGTCAGAACTGTGTCCCCTGTTTGGAGTAGTGTTGCGCCGTGTTCGCCAATTTTTTTGTTGGTTCTGATGTCCTCGTCTGCAATTGCCTCTGCTTCTTCGAGGGCGGTCTCTAAAATCTCTTGTTTTGTTCCAGTTTTTGACGTTACGGTCTTCATCACACGGTTGATCGCCCACGCAAGGTTTATTGCAGTTGGGCGCGTGCTATTGATCTTTCTTGCTGCGGATTCTAATTCTCGTAGTAGTTCTTCTGGTGTTTCTGCTATGCTGGTCTGTGCGGCGAGTGCTATTCCGTATGCACCAGCTGCACCGATTGCGGGAGCGCCTCGCACCTTTAGCGTTATTATGGCATGGCAGAGCGATTCGATGGTGGTGCACTCAATTGTTCTGTATTCTTGGGGGAGGAGCGTCTGGTCCACCATCTGGATGGTCTTGTTTTCACTGTTCCATTCGATCGTTCGCATGTTTATGTGCTTTCGGTCTCTCGCTTCTCTGGGATTGGTTCTGTCTCGCGCATGCGCTCTAGGAATACTTCGCAGACTTCTTTTGGTTCTCCCCATCTGGTGATACCTGCTTCTATGAAGACTGCTTCGTGGCTTATCTCTTCAACTGCGTCGAGTTGGTGGCTTACAACGATGATGGTGGTGTTGAATTCGCGGTTCAGGTTTTTGATCGAGTTTAAAACGCTTCTGAGCGATATTGGGTCGAGGTCTCCGAACGGTTCGTCGAGTAGCAGTATCTCTGGTTTGCTTATCATGTGGAGTGCTATTGAGACTCTCACCTCTTCTCCGCAGCTCAGTTCATAGGTGTGGCGATTCAGTATCTCTTCGGATAGGTCTAAGGCGTTCAGAACAGGCTTTGCTATTTTTCTCGTTTCGCTCTCTGGGAATCTGGGGAATAGTTCATAGAAGATGTCTTGGCTGAGCTCCATCTTCTGCAGGAGTGCTCTTGCTTCATCCTCTGGGAGATCTGCGAGTCTGTATAGCACATCCAGTTTCAGATCTGTTATGCCGAGTTCTTCTGCCCGTTCAAGTGCCCTCTCGACCGTTTTAATGCTTTTTAGACCTAATCTATAGGAAAATTGGTCAATTACTGTCTCGTTGTGCATTAATCCGAATTCTTGGTGCATGACTTCTATTTTTTGGCGTGCTATTATGGATTTGCGGCCGTATTTGGCAATGTCAACAAACTCACCACTGACATTGACAAGTACCTCGCCTTCGTCTGGTTTTTCGATTCCGCTGAGGAGTCGTATGAGCACTGTCTTCCCTTTTGCTGTGGGTCCGATCATTGCCATTATCACGCCTTTCGGGATTGTGAAGTTGATGTTCTTCATCTCGATTGTCTGTATGAGCTCGTTGCTTGTGAGCAGTCTGTACTTCTTCCACACGTTTTTGAGTCGCAGTATCTTTTCCCTGTCAGAGGTCACGGGTTCGAGTGGCACTGGATCTGCGATCTGCTGGGTGAAGTATCTGAGTGCTTCGGATGTTTGCCCCTCGTAAGTGATCTTCCCATCTTCAAGCATTATCAGTCTATCTGCAAGGTATTCATGCACCTCTGGCATGTGTGATACCAGTATAATGGTCAGGTTGAGTTTTTCGTGGATTTTCTTTATCGTGTCCATGATCTCTCTTCGTGTGAGCGGGTCTGACATTGTTGCGGGTTCGTCAAGTAGCAGTACTCTGGGTTTGAATGCAAGCTGTCGTGCGAGCAGGACACGCTGTTTTTCACCGCCACTCAAAATATTATAAAAATAATTATATTTATCTTTCAGTCCGACAAGATCCACAATCTCCATAGCTTCAGCCTTAACATCCTCATATTCGGCTGGGTGCTCAGGCAGATCCTCCAGACCCGTCCGGGCAGAGCAGACCTTCCGCATCACATTATGCAGAATCGACTGCCCCCAAAGCGCAAATGAACGCTGCAAATGAATAGCAGTCTTCCTCTGCACCTTAGAAAACTGATCACGCGAAGACTCAGGCGTCAAAACAACATTGTCAACCACAACCCTGCCAGAATCAAAATTCTCAATACCACGCAAAATCTGAAGCAGAGTCGACTTACCAGCTCCACTCTTACCAATCACCCCAAGTATCTCGCCCTCATCCACCGTGAACGAAACATCATCCAGCCCAACAATCACATCACCAGTCTTCCTCAACTCATACTTCTTGGTCAAACCCTCAACATCAACGATAGCCATATCTACATCCTCTCAGACAATGATAAGAAACGATTGATTGATATTCTATAAAAAGATTACGGTCTCTGTGGTTGATGATTTTCAGATTTCCATCAAGATTCACAACAGCGTGCAACCAAGAAATCTATATATAAGATCGGTCTGATCGTAGAAGTATTCACAGACTTAAAGGTTTTGATAGTTATGGGAAATATTAGACCGACGTATATCAAGCGTCTTGCCGCAAAATTGCTTTTAGAGCATGGTGACGAGTTCAGTGTGGATTTTGACTCGAATAAAGAGAAAGTGGTCGAGTACACGAATGTTAGGGGCAAGTCTATACGCAATCGTGTGGCTGGTTGTATTGTCAGGGAGAAGCGGATAGAATCCAGAGAAAGATAGTTGTTTTCGGGGTGTTTTTATGTTTAAGGGTGTTATTCCTGCGATTATAACGCCTTTCACACCAGATGACAGGGTGGATTGTGAAGGGCTTGTGGAGAATCTTCAATTTCTGTCAGATGCTGGAGTCTCGGCAGTCGTTCCCTGTGGCACCACTGGCGAGTCTGCAACTCTGAGCACGGCTGAGCATGGAAAGGTTATTGATTGCGTGATCAAGCATGCAGATGTGCCTGTGATTGCTGGTACTGGTTCCAACAACACTTCCGAAGCAATTGCTCTCACAAAACATGCAGAAGACGCTGGTGCTGATGCAGCACTCCTCATAACACCTTACTATAATAAACCGAATAGAGAAGGTCTCCTACGACATTTTACAATGATAGCTGAGAGCGTTGAAATTCCGATAATACTGTACAATGTCCCAGGACGGACCCAATTGAACATGACGCCTGACGTGGTATCTGAACTTGCAAAGATTGATAATATCGTCGGGATAAAGGAAGCAAGCGGCGATCTCCAGCAGGTCTCTTGGATCATCGAGCGCACACGCGATATGGATTTCACTGTGTTGTCTGGCGATGATGTACTCACACTCCCGATCATGAGCCTCGGAGGCGCTGGCATCATATCGGTAGCGGCAAATCTCGTGCCTGAAACTGTAGTTAAAATGGTTCAAGCGTTTGAGAGCGGAGACATGAAGACAGCTTTGGAGATGCATTATGACCTTTCCCCACTTGTAAGAGCCCTATTTCTTGAAACGAACCCCGTGCCTGTGAAGCTTGCGATGGAGCTCTGCGGTTTTCCAAGCGGGCATCTGCGACTCCCCCTCTATCGTGGAACGAGTGCTACAGAGGACGCCCTTCGAGATGCGTTGAGCAGGCTTGGTGTCCTATGATACGCGTGGCAGTGACTGGTGCCTGTGGGCGCATGGGCACACTCATAATCCAAAATGTGCTCTCGGCAGATGACATGGAAATCGTTGCAGGCTTTGACCTTGTCCAGGTGGGCGAAGACATAGGAAATATCGTTGGCGGCGGTCCACTCGGCATAAACATAACCCACCCAGACAACCTCGCACCCGAACTTGTAAAAACCAAAACAGACGTTCTAATTGACTTCACAATCGCATATGCAGCAGTTAAAACCATCGAAACCGCATGCAAATCCAAAACCAATCTTGTAGTTGGCACCACAGGCTTCACACCAGAACAACAACAACAAAACGAAGAAAACATAAAAAAATCGAACACAAAAGCAGTAATAGCCCCAAACTTCTCAATCGGCGTAAACGTCTTCCTAAAACTAATAGAAAAAGCAACCAAACACCTTCAAAATTACGACATCGAGATCATAGAAGCACACCACAACCAGAAAAAAGACGCGCCAAGCGGAACAGCCATAAAAGCCGCTGAAATAATAAACCAAGGACTTACCGAAACAAAACCAATCATACACGGACGCCAAGGACTCGCCCCCAGAGAATCAGAGATCGCCATACACGCAATCAGAGGCGGAGACATCGTCGGCGATCACACCGTGCTCTTCGCAGGCAACGGCGAACGCATCGAGATAAAACACCAAGCACACAGCCGACAAACCTTCGCAGCAGGCGCCATAACCGCAGCCAGATGGCTCTCCAACGAAAGGATCTCGCCAGGACTCTACGGGATGAAAGATATCCTAAACCTGTGAACTGTAAATCTTACTTCTAAGGATTCAATCTCCTTTTGCTGCGAGCTGAAGAATAACTCACTTTATTTCTACTTACTTTAGCTATCACTGGCGTGGCTCTGTTTTTGCTCGCTGAACTCTTAAGACGACCTGTGTCCTTTGAGCTTGGACTTGCAGGTCTGCCTTTTCTTGTGGCTTTTACTTGGACGTGCCATTTCTTGCCACTTGGAAATTCTGCGATCAGGTCTGCTGCGCCGCGGCTACCTGAGCTCAGTTTTACTTTAGCACCTTTTCCCCTGAGTTTCCTTGTTACCAATTCCTCTTTTTTTCTTTCATATTTATATTGATTTGTCATAATTTCTCACTCTTAAAATATGGTAAGACCATCGTCCCTACCCCTATTATTATAAATAGCGCAAATAGCGCAACTATTAGCTTAACAATTCCATTTTCATTCATATTGTATCAGCTCTTCATAATTTATATCATCTCGTTTGCGTTGTATCTCTTTCTGTCTTTTAGTTCCTGTTTCTTTGCTTCATTCCAGCCTGAGACTGCTTGCATGTATCCTGTGACTCTGCTCATCTGTTCGACGTTTTCGCTTCCGCAGTTTGGGCATCTGTCTTTCAGTCCTGGTGTGATGTGGTAGTCGTTCAGGCATATGGTTATGTCGCGTGTGAATGCGAAGTATCCGACCTGTGTGTTTTTGGCGAGTCTCATCGCGAAGTCTTTCAGTCCGTGTGGGTCTGGTTGTGCTTCTCCGAGCCAGATGTGGAGGATGTTTCCGCCGTCCACTATTGGGAAGAATGTGTGTTCGATCTGTATGCGTTCAATGAGATTAGTCTCTGCTGAAGGTGGGATGTGGGTCCCGTTCGTGTAGTATATTGGCAGGTCTCTTGTCTCTTGTATCTTCTCCTTTGTTGTTTTGAGGTCACCTTTGATTATGGGTTCTGCGCAGTGGCGATATTCGTTATGCAGTAGGTCTGACACTGCGAAGCGCTGGCAGGTTGTTTCTGCTGGTGTGCGTGCGAGTGCGATTTCCATGTTGTGTTTTTCTGATAGTTCTTTTGCGTAGAATTTTAATTCGTACATTGTCTGGATTGCGAGCCGTAGTGCGTCTCTATCTTCGTGGAGTTGGTGTCCTGTGTGGTGCTGTACCATCTCGTTTATGCCGATCACTCCGATTGTGTAGACGAGGTTTTCAAGGTCTACTGCTATGGTGCCTTTTTTGTCGGTTTGGGGGTCTTTTGGTTGTTGTGTTGCGAAGGGCATTCGTTTGTTCTGGATTATGTGGTTCATCCATTCTCGTTTGACTTTGAATAGTTCTACTGCTGTGTCCATCATTTTTTTGAGTTCGGCTTTGAGTTTTTCATTGTTTCCGCCTGCGCGGTAGGCTGCCCGTGGGCAGTTGATTGATACTACCTGCCATGCGCCCATTGAGAAGTGTTTGCCGTCCTTGAAGTTGAGTTTTTCGTCGAATTCGTTGTCTTCTTCGCTACTAGTTGAAAAGTTGTAGGCACAGCATTGGTAGCAGCTTATGCCTTCGCCTGCACCGCGGTATTCTGGCAATTGGTTGTCAAAGTAGGGTGCTCCGTGTTTTGCTGCGAGCGTAAAAGCGAGGGTGTAGAGTTCGTCATAGCTCAGCACGTCTGGGTTGTTTCGGTTGAACTCCATGTCTTCTTTCATGAAGTCTGGTTCTATGCTTATCTCTGGTTTGGGGAAGTTGAATGGTTTGCCCCAGTGGTCTCCTTTGAGCATTACGCGCAATAAGGCTTCGAATGCGAGTCTCACCTCTCGTTCGAATTCCTTGTAGGTTCGAAGTGGTGCGGAAGCTCCATCCCATACCTTGCCTTTGTACACGGCTGGTTTGTCGTGCCATAGTTTCGGGACTCCGGGCGATAGTTGTACGCTGCTGAATACGAGTTGTCCGCCGCGGGCTACCATCATCTGGGTCATCTCGTAGACGAACATCTGCATGAGTTGTTCGATCTCTTCGTAGCTCAAGCCTTCGATGTATGGTGCGAGGAATGTTAAGAAGTTGTAGAAGCCTTGTCCGCCTGCAAAGTTTGTCTGAGCGCTTCCAAGGGCTTTTACTGCGTGCAGGACTGCAACCTCTGGTTTCATGGCCGGTCCTGCAACGCTTGCCCTTGTGCCTGAGCCGTCTGGCATGAGCCCGTAGTAGAAGAAGTAACGCAGGTCCCAGTCCTGGCAGAATGCTCTGGTTCCGAGGTATTCGAGGTCGTGGATGTGTATGTCGCCTTTCAAGTGTGCGTCTGCGATATTTGGTGGTAGAAGTAGTAGGTATTGTTCTTTTGAGATCTTATCTGCTTTTTTCTTGTGACTTGTCTCGGCATTCTCCTGGAGGTTTGCGTTGTCCCGTGCCTCGAACCCGCTTCCCATGTCTATCTGGTATGCGTCAGAGACCGGGGTTCCGACTCTGGTCGATATGTTGCGCCATTCAGTGTGTCCGTGTTCGAGCAGCACGATGTTGACGAGTTCTCGAATGAGGGGACCTGATAGGAATTCCACGTTCATCTTCTGGATGCGTCGCTCTGTTTCTCTTGCTATCTCCTTTGCAACTTCATCACTTATCGATGGTAGTTTGTAGAATTGTTCTGAGAGCCGGGTCTCCTTCAGTAGTTGTTTTATGATGAGGTTTCTGTTCCACTCGACGAAGTGCCCGTCAGTGGTGCGCACTTTTGGCATGGAGAGGTGTGTGCCTTCAAGCGTTTTCTGAACAGTTGGATTGCGAAGGTCGGGTGGGTGATAGTTTGTCTCATGTTCTCTCGATTGCAAATCTGTAAGCAACTCTTGTTCACAAAGGTAAGAAGAAGTTAAACACGATTGCGCATCTTCGTTCCTTTTCTCTTTTACTCCAAGGTTTTGTTCCACAGTCATGCTGGCACCTCGCTAAGTATTTTGCTCAACAGTTTGAGGTCAAGGTTGTCGTTTTTGAACAGTTTTTCGTAGGTGTAAAAGGCGTCTTCTATCTGAAGTACTGGTGCTGCCATTGTGAATACACCGTTCAGGTTGAGTTCTGTCAGCGCTTCTGGTGTTGCCATCTTCAATTCCTGGTACGCCTTTTTCTGGTCTTCCAGTGCCTTTTTTAACCGTTTGCAGTTCGGGCAAATATCTGTCGTGTATACCTGAATCTTCATTTTATCCATCCCCTGTGAGGTAACTCATACCTTTGGTGTGTGGCATAATAATGGTTTTTCACAGCACGATTGAATACAATGAAAAATCATGTGTTACCAACTACAATGGTATTGTGTATCCAATATGGTAACAAATATGATAAGGGATACATGAGTGGGTGGAAAACCCCTATTCTTCGATAGTTTAATTATGCGCCATCTTGTTTACTCTGTAAACAAGAGTTGCTTACAGAGTAAGCAACCGACCAAAGATCTGACGCTATCTCGATGAAATCGCGAGAAATAGTAAGCATAACTTATTAACTGATAGCCGATGATAGTAGAACGGAAACTGGAAGCGGAAAAGTTATGGATGAGATAGATGAGAAACTGCTGAGGCTGGTTCAGGACGGAATCATGATCACCTCACGACCATTTGAAGTGGTTGCCGAGATTGGAATCCTTGCAAACGGGATGTGTGTGTGGAATGTGCCTGATCATCGCGTGGAAGAAGTGGGTGCGATCATGGCTGGTTTTAAAGAAGTCACACACTGTTACGAGCGTCCCAGACACCCCAACTGGCAATACAACATAGACTATACCATACTCTTCAGTGAGCGTGAGTTCAAGAAGACTGGTGTGAGACTTTGAGTGGACATCTACCCCTATTCATAGATCTCAGTGATCGAAAAATTGTGATATTTGGGGGCGGCAGCGTCGGCGAACGAAAAGCAACCCTCTTTTCAAAGTATGCGAAAGTGGTCGTTGTCAGTAGAGGGTTCACCGAGAAACTGAAAAAGCTTAGGGATCGCATAAAACTGGTTCAAGTAGAAGAAATCGGAGAAGAAATAGTGCAATCGCATGTCACAGGCGCTTTTCTCGTTATCCCCGCTACAAGCAGTTCACGTTTGAACAAAATGATTGCACAGATTGCAGTCTCAAACAGAGCACTTGTCAACCGCGTGGACGAAGTATCAGAGGTCATCGTTCCATCGATAATTGACCGCGACAGGATAGCCGTTGCAATATCAACAGGTGCCTCAAGCCCAGCACTGACAAGGTACATGCGTGAAAAACTTGAAGAAGTGATCACGCCCGAATTCGCAGAAATGGCACGGCTCCAAGAAGAGCTACGAAAAATCCTAAGAAGAGACGTTAAAAGCCAGATGGAACGAAGAAAAATACTCTGGGAGATCTTAAACGATGACACAATCTGGAAAGCACTCAAAGAATCGCGCGAAGAAGCGTGGAGACTGGCAAAAGCACACATAAAATAACAGGGGCTACCTCTCTTTTATAGCCGCGCTATTGCAAAGGTTTAAGTCGTGGAGGGCATAAAGGTGGGATAGTTCAGAGTGACTGATTGATGTCGTGAATTGGAGATTGTTTTATGGTTGAGAAGGTGTCATTTGAGGATTTGCCTGGTGTAGGTCCTGCAACTGCTGAGAAGTTGAAGGAGGCTGGGTTCACGACGATTGAGGCGATTGCTGTGGCATCGCCAGGCGAGCTTGTTACGGCTGCCGATCTTGGTGAGAGCACTGCGTCCAAGATCATTATTGCGGCAAGGGAGGCGGCAGATGTTGGTGGTTTTGAGACCGGGGATGTGGTTCTTGAACGGCGTAAGAACATACAGAAGCTTACAACGAGTAGCAGCGAGCTTGACCTCCTGCTCGGTGGTGGGGTTGAGACCCAGTCAATAAGCGAGTTCTATGGAGAGTTTGGCTCTGGGAAGACCCAGATTGCACACCAGCTTGCTGTGAACACGCAGCTTCCTCTGGAATATAACGGGCTTAACGGTTCTGTTGTGATTATAGATACTGAGAGCACCTTCAGGCCTGAGAGAATAACACATATGGTTGAAGGTTTGAGAGAACAGTTCGAAGATGCTAACACTGATCTTGATGCTGACGTCGATATTAATGATGTTGATACTGATCTTGACGCCGCGCAGTTTTTGAAGCGTATACATGTGGCACGTGCCTACAACTCCAATCACCAGATACTACTCGTTGAGGCAGCATCCAAGCTTGCAGAAGATCTGAGAGAGACAGAGTACCCTGTGCGGTTGCTGATAGTTGACTCTCTCACCGCTCACTTCAGGGCGGAGTATGTGGGTCGTGGGACGCTTGCGGATCGTCAGCAGAAACTGAACAAACACCTGCACGATCTGATGCGATTTGCAGGACTCAACAATGCAGCGGTTGTCGTTACGAATCAGGTCATGTCAAAGCCTGATGCATTCTTTGGAGATCCGACAAAACCGATCGGAGGGCATGTCGTGGGTCACACGGCGACGTTCAGAATCTATCTTCGAAAGTCCAAGGGCGAGAAGCGAATCGCACGCCTCGTGGATTCGCCAAACCTGCCCGAAGGCGAGGCAATATTCTCTGTCACAACAAGCGGTCTGCGGGATTGACCACTGCCTGAGAGTTGGTTTTATATCTGTTTGGATCTGTATATTTTGATGTTGTCGTTGAGAGAGGTTGGACGGCTGTCGGTGACAGTATTGTTGCTGAGGAAAGTCCTCCCACCTTCCGAGAGCACGGGCATCTGCAAGGATGTGTGGCGAGAGCCATGTCAATGGCACAGAAACGATACCGATCTGCACCTATGCGATGATGCTGTGAGGCTGAGGTCGTGCAGTCTTCGGATGGAACGCGTGAATACCCGTGGGTGCAAGCCAGATGTGGGCCAGAGTGTCTTTCTCGGGGGCAATGGGCTCGAGTGTGGCGCTTAGCTGAACGCCGTCAAAAGACACGCCAGAAGCCGAAGGGGGCTTATCGTGTAAAACAGCAGGAGGCTTACACACCTCACTCGACGGCTTTATATCTTTAAGTGGTGTTCACTGGAGTAAAATGAAGGTTATTCATGATCCAGTTCATGGAACGATACGTATCAGCCGATTCGAGGAGGCTTTGATACAAACACCTCAGTTTCAGCGCTTAAGAGGTATCGAGCAGCTTGCAATGTCGCATTTTGTATATCCTGGTGCCAATCACACGCGTTTTGAGCATAGTCTTGGTACTATGCAGATGGCAGGGCGTATCGCTGACCAACTCGGTTTATCTCGCGATGAGAGAGCACTTGTGAGAGTAGGGGGGCTACTACACGATATAGGTCATCCCGCGTTTTCACATGCTGTTGAGGCTATTCTACGGCGAAACCCGCTGTACCAGCCAGTGTTGCAGAAAAAAACCTTCTCAAGTCATGAAGATTTCACACAGTACATAATAGAAGAGATATTGTCTCGGGACGAAGAGGTTCTGCGGAGAGCACCCGATTCTTCCAAGGATTATTTCACAATTTTCTCGCATATTGCGGTTGGTGATGCATTCGGTGCACCTTCCTATCTTGCACAGATCATTTCTGGAGATATTGACGCTGATCGTATCGATTTTCTGATGCGGGATTCGTATCACACGGGCGTTTCGCTTGGGTTAATCGATGTAAACCAGATTCTTGAAAGCCTCGTGCTCGAAGGCGGACGGGTTCTTCTCGGAGGCGAGGATGGGTACAGCGAAGAGATGGCTCTCGTCGCGGCAGAGTCGATCCTTACGGCAAGAGCCCATCACTATTCAGCAATCATCCACAACCCAACCACGCAGGCGGCAAGAGCAATGCTCCTATATGCACTTGAAGGAAGCCTTGATAAAATAATATCCAAAATGAAAAAAGAAGATAAAACGAATAAAAACAGTGTTTCAAAGATTATAATGGATTTTTTCTTGAAGTCAACCGATGCAGACATCTTTTCTTTCATCCGCACCCACGGCGGAAGAACCGAACAGAAACTTATCACACGACTCAAAGAAGGTAGAATATGCCCTTTAATCATGCGATTCAACTTCTCACGCCTCCACCCACAGACCCGCACCGCTCTTGCAATCATAACACAGAACGGGCATGCCAAGAAGAAGTTCGAAGAAACTCTTGCCCGACGCATACAAGACACATGCAACACACCCGCACTCGTCGACCTTGACCTTGCAAGCGGACTCCCCAAAACAATCAGAGTAAAAACGAACGATGAAGAAGGGTTCTTCTACGACAACTCAGCCCTTGCAAACGGACTCATCAGAGCAATCTCACGACAGATATCACTCTGCATATTCACACAAAAGAAGAAGAACACACCGCCCGTAGAAGAGATGCTCGAAGAGATCAAGACACTCTCAAGACAACTACTCGGATTCATCAGAGAAGAAACACCGATCAAGCTCGAAGCAATCCTACTAATCTTCCAATCCTTAAACAAATTATTTTCACAAGAAATAGACTCCTACATCTTCATCCCAAAAATCCACAACATCACATGTATATACAAAATAAGCCGCGAGCTCGCAACCACCCCGCAACTAAAACACTTATTCGACTATAACTACAGCCAGGAATACGGATTCCCCTACAGCGATGAACTCTACAAAAACATACAAACGCTGGTAGCAATGGAAATGCTCAACGAGGACATCAGAACCTTCGAACGTAAATCCACGTGGAAACAACGCTACGAATACACCCTCACACCAAGCGGAGCAACCTACGCAGAAGAGATCACAGACCACTACAAAAAAGAGACAGAACTCGTAACAGAATACCTGAAACAACACAAACACGCAATCAAACACGACCTAATAAAAATACCAAAAGAACGATACCAAATATAAATGACACAGACATAAAAACATCAAAAACTTTATGAGAAACAAACAAACAGCGAGGTCTACGCAGGTTCACTATAGGCGTATTTTTTGATCAGTTGTGTCACTCCTCTGATGTCATTGCCTTGCATGCGTGCGATTTTCAGCAACTGATCATACTCTCGGTTGGTTACGATTCTTGGTACTGGTTTTGAGGTTTCGGCGTTCAACATGAGGTCGAAGCATCTTGCCTCGCTCTCTGTGAGTTTAAGTGATGCGTACTCGCCTGTGTGCAGTTTGAAGCTGGGGTTTTCTTCTTCTGTTGTATTTGCGATCTGTTCTGCAAGGCTTGTTGATGGTATTGGTTCGACGATGCTGACAAAGACATCTTCGAGCATTGCATCCTCGATGAACTCGCGTGTGAGGTTGTAGTCTTCTTCTTCCTCGGCTGGGTGTCCTACTATGAAGGAGCCTGCAACGTGCACGCCGCACGAACGCGCTTCCTCTATCGCACCCATTGCTTTCTCAGCGCTAACTCCTTTATGCATCTGTTTGAGTACTTTATTGCTTCCTGATTCAATCCCGAGGAAAATCCATCCGATGGTGTAGTTTCTGATTGCTTCAAGTACTTCGTTGTTCAGATAGTCTACGCGCATATCAGGAACTGAGAGATTCTTACTGCCGATTATCTCTGAAATCTCTTTCAGTAGGTCAACGAATGAGTGTGAGAGCCTGTTTTTGTAACCGTAGAGTGAGCCTGTGCCGCCGCTTATTGCGATCCGTTCAACCCCTGCATCTTTGAACGCCCTCACCTCGTCAAGTATCTCCTCGCTTTCGCGGCTTCGGATCTTTTTGCCGAAGAATTCTGGTACTTGGCAGAAGTCACAATTGCCGAGACAGCCGCGATGCGTCTCGATGTAAACGTTTGCACCACGAATGCGCTGGTGTGAGATATCTGGTGGTATCAGTGGGAGTGGATGTGTCAAGCCAAGTGAATGTGGGCGCGGCTCTGTCACAACCAAGTTTTCATCCTCGAAAAATGCAATACCTTGAAGGTCTTTATCAATATCGTTTTCGGTGAGATCGAGCACTGTCTCCTCGCCTTCACCGATGACAACAGCCGAGATGTTGGAGAGCTCGCCAAATACGATCTCAGGATATGCACTGACAGGACCTCCGACGATGACTCGTTTTCCAGCAAGTAGGCTGAAAAATTTCTTTATGCTGGCATCTATCAGCTGGAGTGTTGAGTAGAGGCTGACAAAGACGGTATCAGTCTCAGCATCTGCTTCAAGTCTTTTCGTCAGCATTACGTCATAACCAGCGTTTTCCAGTACACCGCCCACAACCATCGATCCGTACGTGTAAATCTCGGGTGAGACTATGGTGATCATACAATTCCCCCTCCTATTTTCACATCTCTTCTGGTGCAACTATTCCGAGGGTTTCCATTGTTATTGCAAGCGTTGTTCTGGCACAGTCCACAAGCATGAGCCGCGCTCTTCGCAGGTCTTCTTCTGCGTGGAGTACTGGCGAGTCACGGTAGAACTGGTTGAAGCTCTCAGCGAGTTCGCGTGCATAAACCGCGAGAATATGTGGCTTCAAGTCATTCCCTGCCTTTTGAAGGATCTTTGGGAGGTATGCCATCTTCTTTATCAATTCTCTCTCACTCTTGTTGGTTAGAAGCGCGGGATCTGCCAATTCAAAGTCGTGTTCCTGTTTTTCTGCTTCTGCTTTTCGCAGGATGCTGCAGGCTCTGGCGTGAGCATACTGGATGAATGGTGCGCCCTGCTTTTCAAAGTCGAGAGCGCTTCTCCAGTCAAAAACCGTTGACTTGTCAGCAGATACTTTGATCACATCGTAGCGGACCGCTGCGGTACCGACCATCTCTGCCACTTCCTCTTTGAACTTGGCACTCTCGTCTGGCCTGCGTCTGCCAACTTCTTCGAGTGCGTGCTTCTTGATCTCGTCGAGCAGTTCATCGGCAGAGATGAAAACACCCCTTCGTGTGCTCATAGAACCTTCAGGAAGCGATACAAACTCGAAAATAACGACGTCTGGCTGTTTCACACTGATTAGATCGAGTACAAGCCGTAGTTGTGTCGATATGAGCTTGTGATCAGCGCCGAGCACGTTGATCATCCACTCACACTGTTCTGCCTTCCATTTGTGGTAGGCAAGATCGCGGGTCGTGTAGAGGCTTGTCCCATCCCGCCGCTGCAGAACAAGGCTTTTCTCAATCCCAAGATCCTTCAGGTCGACCACAAGAGCGCCATCATCCACCTCCACCCTACCTGTTTCCTTAACGCCTTCAACAATATTGAAAACATCGCCTGATGTGACGAAGGATGACTCGTTCACAAACCTGTCATGATCAATATTTAGTCGCTTGAGCGTCTCGCGTATGCCGTCCATCACAAGTCCCACAACACTATAAAAACGCTTGATCACGGTTTCATCGCCTTTTTCGACACGCTGCAAGAGCTCGTTAACCTCACTCCATCTCTCTTTGTCGTCTTCAAGCAATTGATTGGCTCTGCGATACAGATCAGCTATTGCGTGATCTGATTTCACGGAGTCGTCAAGCTCGAAGTGTTCAAGCGCCCATGCAACGACTGCAATCTGGCGACCCATGTCATTAACATAATACTGTGTCTCCACATTCCAACCGCTTCTCGCAAGGATTCTTGCAAGCGTGTCCCCGATTATGGAATTTCGGATATGGCCAACGTGCAGAGGGCCGTTTGGGTTGGCAGAGGTATGTTCAACTATTACCTTTTTACGAGCAGGCATGCGTCCAAAGTCCATCCCTTCGGCTTTGATCTTCTCAACAGTCCTGGAGAAGTACTTCTCGCTAACGAAGAAGTTTATGTACGGTCCAGCGACCTCAACACGCCCGATAAGATTAGAGTCGTCGAGGTGTATCTTGTTTTGCACGTCTCTTGTAATCGACACAGGGCTCTTCCCATAGGTTGCTGCGAGCCTAAAGGCTGCCGAAGTTGCAAGATCGGCATGCTCTGATTCTTCAAGAGGGATATTCAAGAGCCTGAAACCAGAGGTTTCAAAGGCTTTCTCCAGAACAGATTTTACTTCATCTTCAAACTGAATGAACACGATACAACTCCTGCAGCGCGGACAACGTTCTCCTCCAACATGGTGCCGCCAAAGTCGTTTGCACCAAACAAGAGTGCAATCTGAGCCACTTTACGCCCCTGTGTCACCCATGAAGCCTGAATATTCGGGATATAATTGTTCAGGATAAGCCGTGAGATTGCAACGGTACGCAGATACTCAACGCCCCCTGTTGGCTTGAACCTACCCTCAAGTTCTGTGTTCTTCTCCTGGAACGTCCAAGGTATGAAAGCTGTGAACCCGCCTGTTCTCTCCTGGATATCCCGAATGCGGAAGAGATGACGGATGCGCTCTTTAAGAGTCTCCATGTGCCCGAAGACCATCGTTGCAGTGGTTGGGATATCGAGGCTGTGCGCCGTCACCATCACTCGCTCCCACGTCTTCCAGCTTATCTTCTCAGGTGAGATTTCCCCCCGCACACGATCGTCCAGTATCTCAGCACCACCACCAGGCATCGAGTCAAGACCAGCATCGTGCAACCTCGAAAGTGTCTCCCTGAATAGAGACCTGTTCACCCTTGCAATCTGTACAATTTCTGGTGGGGAGAAGGCATGCAATTGGACAGCTGGGAATCGATCCTTGAGCGTTGCAAGCATCTCTTCGTAGAACTCAAATGGAAGATCTGGATGAAGCCCGCCCTGCAAGAGAATCTGTGTCGCACCAAAACCGACCGCTTCTGCCACTTTTCCAACCAGTTCTTTCGTTGTGAGCACGTAGGCTTCATCCGAATCGTAATCCCGATAAAAGGCGCAGAATCTACACTTTGCCAGACAAATATTGGTATAGTTTATGTTTCGGTCCACGACAAAGGTGACGAGATCTCCAGAGGTATGCCTTCGCAGATTATCAGCACTGACGCCAATCGCGTGAAGATCGATCTCTTCGTAGATTGCAAGCGCATCGTTCGCTGTGAGATCGTCGCCAGAGAGAATGTGCTCAGCAAGTCCTACAGCCTCATTGTAGCTTTCTATCGGATTTATGAACTCGATAGTACTCAATCACCCATCAATCCTCTTAGCACATCAGTCCTTAGATTTCATACGACCACTGCATACTTTTTAAGTTCTTTGATCCTATTTCGATATGGTAAATCGGAGTTCATACAATAGATATTTATTGAAAAAGTTGTGAATTCGGTTCCGCATTCAAATGTTATACCCCCTTGAGTACCTAACTCACTTTTACTTTAGCTGCAAGTGTGAGACTATTTGTAAAGCCCTTCCAGTTAGAAAGTTTAATATAGGTCACCATTCATTTTTTGAGCTGTTAGGGCCCGTAGCTTAGCCAGGTGGAGCGTACGGCTGATAACCGTAAGGTCCTGCGTTCGAATCGCAGCGGGCCCACCATACAACTGATCGTTAGTAGGCGCTTCAAGAGATGTTTATGAAATAAATAGCAGTAAAAAGTTGGAAGTTGATAAAAATACTAAAACGTGTAGTTATAACATGAAAATAGTGGTGAAAATGTGAAGATGGGGTCGATTAACAAAACATACTTAATGTAGTAGAACACCTGTTGTTGTGATCGATCATGTTTCCTGTTACTCGGATGCGCAGGTTGCGTTCTGGAAAAATTCGGGAGATGTTGGCTGAGACAGAACTTAATATCTCTGATTTTGTGTATCCTTTGTTTGTTGATGAGAGTATCCAAAGTCCTGTAGAGGTGCCGTCCATGCCGGGTGTGCATCGCTTCCCTGTCGATTCTTTGATCGGGGAGGTATCTGATCTCTGCGAGCTTGGAATTCCTGCTGTGATACTCTTCGGCATACCGTCCCAGAAGGATGGTACTGGTGCTCATGCGTGGGGTCATGGCGATGTGGTTCAGAGGGCTGTGCGCAAAGTAAAACACGAGTTTGACGATGAGATCTACGTCATTACCGATGTCTGTCTCTGTGAGTATATGGATCACGGCCATTGTGGTATTGTTGAGGGCGAGCAGGTTCTGAATGATCCGACGCTTGAGCTTCTTGGCAGAATTGCTGTGAGCCACGTGGAGGCGGGTTCTGATATGGTGGCGCCTTCAGGGATGATGGACGGGATGGTTCGGGCGATTCGGAGCAGTCTTGACGGGGAGGGTTATTCTGATGCTGGGATTATGTCTTATGCAGCAAAGTATGCTTCGAGCCTCTATGGTCCTTTCAGGGATGCTGCCGACTCTGGTTATGCCTTTGGTGATCGAAGTTCTTATCAGATGAACCCTGCAAATGTTGATGAAGCGCTGCGAGAAGTGGAACTTGACATCGGGGAGGGAGCGGATATTGTAATGGTGAAGCCTGCTCTTACATACCTTGACATGTTGTATCGGGTCAAGGAACGTTTCAGGGTGCCGACTGCAGCGTACCATGTGAGTGGTGAGTACTCGATGGTGAAGGCGGCTGAGAGGCTTGGCTGGATCGATGGCGAGCGTGTGATGCACGAGGTGCTCCTCTCCATCAAGAGGGCTGGCGCGGATATAATAATCAGTTACGCTGCAAAGGAGTTTTCAAAGCTCTCCCGGGAGGAATCGGTATGATAATCGCATCTGGTGCCGAGGCTTTGATCGACCGTGCGGACGGAGTGGTGGTGAAGCAGAGAGTCTCGAAGAGGTATCGTCTCAGTGAGATCGATTCACGGTTGAGGCGCGAGAGGACGCGAGCAGAAGCACGGATCATCTCTGCTGCCCGACGCATAGGGGTTCCCACACCAATCATCCACGATCTCGAAGATTTTGAGATTGTGATGGAGTACATCGACGGCAAAGCACTGAGGGATGAAATCGACACTGGTCTCTCGCATGAGACCGGTCGTGTGGTCGGACTGCTCCACTCTGGTGGAATCATTCACGGCGATCTGACAACCTCAAACATAATCTATCACAGAGAAAAGATATATCTGATCGATTTCGGACTCGCATTCTTCGATACGTCAACCGAGGCACGGGGCGTTGATATCCACGTATTCTTCCAGACACTCAGGAGTGGTCACGAAGAGGCTGAGGAGTTTGCAAGCGCATTCGGGGAGGGTTATCGGGCAGTCTTCGATGATAGTTGTGAGGTGCTATCACGCGTGAAGGAAATCGCTCGGCGCGGACGATACATGTGAGAAATACAGAGGGGTGTACAGAGCATGCCGATTGTGATAGACCTGGAAAGAGGAAAGAAGGTTGCAAAACTCCTCTATAATTCCTTCACTACTACAGACATTCATGGAAGAACGGGTATGCCAAGAGATATGGTACCGAGTAGTGTAGCGAAGGGTTCTCTTGGGCATATATTATTTATAACACTCACAATCTCCATTAACTACAAAAGGGATGCTTCATCGTTGTGGGAGAGTTCGATAAAGACTTTTGATGATCCAGAAACGAAATACTTATTCGATCCAAAGTTATTACATGAAACCCCTCTCGAAAAGATCGTTGAGGATATGCATAGATACAACCTCTCACCACGACCTGAAAAAGACGCTGATATCTGGCAGAGAGTTGGAGTCACTTTTTATGAAAAATGGAGTAGCGATCCACGTAACTTTTTCAAAAACTCCAACTGGGATTCGTCTTTAATCGTGAAACGCCTGAGAACAGACACACACACGGAAAAGGGAGAGACAGCACCAGACTATCCATACCTACGCAGTCCTAAAATACGTCCCTTGTGGTTGAAGATGCTCAGAGACGATGCAGGCATGGTGGAACTAAGAAATCTAGAGGCGATCCCAATCCTCGTAGATGCACACGTAGCAAGAGCAACATTAGCCACTGGAGTTATCAGAGGGCAGTTCAAAGGCACATTAGACGAACTCTCCGAAGATATAAGAGAAGCATGGTTTCAAAGCGTGGAGGGCTTGAACGCCAATGAGAGACCAATGATCGCTATAGACATGTATCAACCGCTCTCGCACCTATCCATGCATGGTTGCTCAAATAGAGACGAGATAATAGGTAATTGCACAGCATTTAACAATTGTAAAGCAAGAGATTTATGTATTAAAGGAAAAATTAAGATAGATAAGAATTTCGTGGATTTAGAAACATGAAAACGCTATACATAACTCCCACGTAAGTTGGCAGCTCCGTTCACTCGCAAAGGTGATATATTGATTGTGACAGATGATGTTATGTGTCGATCGATCTTGTTCGAGGGTTTGAAAGTGAGAGGCTGGGTGACAGGAAAGGTGGTGGGATACTTGGGGTTTCTGAGCTTTCACTTCGGATAAAGAGGAAGTTTCAGGAGGATAGCGAGATGCAGGATCTCTGGGTGCGAGGGGAAGTCTCTAATTTGACAAATCATCGATCAGGACATATCTATTTTACTTTGAAGGATGAAAAGAGTCAGATTCAGTGTGTGGTCTTCAGATGGTATGCGAAGAGACTTAGGTTTAGGCCAGAAGCTGGGATGAAGATTTTGGTCTTTGGGAGTGTTGATACCTACGAGTTTCGGAGTCAGTACCAGCTTCAGGTGTTGAGTGTGCGACCTGATGGAATTGGCGAGCTTTACAGGGCTTTTGAGGAGCTTAAGGCCAGGCTTGCCTCTGAAGGGCTCTTTGACGAGGCGCATAAGAGACCTTTACCGCGGTATCCTTCCACTGTTGCAGTGGTCTCTTCGCCTGACGGAGCTGTGATTCATGATATTATAAATGTGGCTCGGCGTCGTTATCCTGTGCGTATTCTTGTTGTGCCGACTCAGGTGCAGGGTGTGGGCGCTGGCGAGAGTATTGTTGGGTCGATTCAGCGTCTTTCTGGGTCTGATGTCGATCTGATCATCCTTGCGCGTGGTGGTGGGTCGATTGAGGATCTCTGGCCTTTTAATGAGGAGAGAGTTGCGCGGGCGATATATGACTCCAGCATACCGATCGTCTCAGCTGTTGGGCATGAGACCGATTATACGATCGCAGATTTTACAGCGGATCTGCGTGCACCCACACCTTCGGCTGCTGGTGAGCTGGTGGTGCCTGAACTGGGCGAGGTGTTGGAGCGTCTGGAGCGGTACGAGACGATGTTCGATCAGAGGATTTGTTCGCTGATTGACGGGTTCTCGCATCGGTTGGGTGTGTGTGAATCTGCTCTCTCTCCGAAACGTTTGTATGATCTCTTGAGGGCGCGGGAGGGGAGGTTGCGTGAGCTTGAGAGGCATCTCTCGCATCTGGTGGACCATGGGATCGAGATGAGAGAGTCTGGTTTGCAGGGTGTTGTTGGTAGGCTCAATGCTGTTAGTCCGTTGCATACACTTGAGCGTGGGTACAGTATTACGTTGAAGGATGGGGGTGTTGTGAGTAGTGTTAGACAGGTGGAGATTGGCGATCGTATCGAGGTTGTTGTGAAGGATGGATCGATCATGGGCTTGGTTGGTGAAACGAATGAGAAGAAGCGATAGGAGGCGTGAGTGATAGGATGGATGTTGTTGTAGATAGTAAGGATCCAGTGGATCTAAGTTTTGAAGAAGCTCTTGTGATGCTTGAGGCAGTGGTTTCGGAGCTTGAGAGTGGTGATCTCTCACTTGAGGCGAGTCTTGAGCTTTTTGAGCGAGGGGTTAGGCTTTCTCGCAGATGCAGGGAGCTCCTTTTGGGTGCTCGGCAGAGGGTTGATCTCTTGACTGAGGAAGGCGTGGTTGGTTTTGAAGAAGATGAATAGTTAGGGTTTTGTCTGGCGGTTGGTGTTCATTTCTGTCTCATTCACATCAAAGTTTTCATTTTTGTTTGTGTGGTTAGGGCCATACTCCGAAGTATGCGTTTAGTGCGAGGAGTGCTATTGCTATTGCGACGCTGGCTGAAACCACGGTCTTTGGGTCGAATAG